>JBMOJG010000011.1:0-13060 GCA_049316925.1 Alsobacter sp.
CTCAATCGTAGGTGATCTTGTTGTCGTACAGGTAGACGTTCGACGCGTCGCAGATGTCGATGTTGATCGGATTGTCGCGGACTTCGCCGCCGCCCTTGCCGAGCCAGCCGACGCGCAGGGTCTGCTTGCACTTGCCGCCGGGCCGGGAGAACTGCATCTTGGAGGTATCGCCCGGTCCAAGATTGTCGCTCATCCAGTTCTTGCTCCAGCCACTGCCGTCATTGGTGTAAAAGCCCACCACCGTGTTGCTGGCTGTCTCGTTGTGGATCGTGAAGACTCCGTTCTTGCCCGTCCCCTGTGCGAACGCCCCATCGACAAGGCCGCTCGCGACAGTCAGCAGCGTGGCAACGCAGAGCGCGCTGCCGGATTGACGCATCTTCATCCCGGATTCCTCTCTTTCTGGCTGAAGGCGGCAACAAGAAATTAATTTTGGCGGGTATTGTCAATCAAATTTTAGTATTGATTAAAAATTGAGCGCCGGTAGCCAATGCTGCCGAATTTTTCCAATCGACTCGTGGCCACGTCCTCGAGGCGGCGCCATTCGGCTCGCGCCGGCATGCTTCCTCCGGGCCGATTGTCGCAGCGGCTGGACGGACGGGAAACGAAGCGCGTTTGCATCAGGTTGCCGCCCGCAGCGGTGAACGACGCGGATCCCCGGTTGCGCCCTGATCCGTCGGCGCTGTGCCTACCCGCGGACGCCTTGCGAAATGCCCTGGCATGACTCGGGTCGAGACCGGGGCGCCCTGGCTGCCCGCCACATGGGCATTCTCCATCCCGGACAGGTTCATCGCCGCGTCATTGCCGGCGGTTAGACGTCCGCTTCAGAACGGTTGAGCCCCCCCATGACCCGTCGCAACGTCCTCCTCATCGTCGTCGATCAATGGCGCGCCGATTTTGTGCCGCATCTGCTGCGGGCGCGGGGCGTCGAGCCCTTTCTCAGGACGCCGAACCTGGACCGCCTCTGCGCCGAGGGCGTGACCTTCGCCAACCATGTGACGGCCTGCGTGCCGTGCGGGCCGGCGCGGGCGAGCCTGCTGACGGGCCTTTATCTGATGAACCACCGGGCGGTGCAGAACACGGTTCCGCTCGACCAGCGCCATTTCAATCTCGGCAAGGCGCTGCGGGCGATCGGCTACGACCCGGCGCTGATCGGCTACACGACGACGACGCCCGATCCGCGGACGACGGGTTCGAAGGATCCGCGCTTCCTGGTGCTGGGCGACCTGATGGACGGGTTCCGCTCCGTCGGCGCGTTCGAGCCCAACATGGACGGCTATTTCGGCTGGGTGGCGCAGAACGGGTTTCCGCTGCCGCCAAACCGCGAGGACATCTGGCTGCCCGAGGGCGAGGACGCGGTCCCGGGCGCGACGGATCGCCCGGCGCGCATTCCGCGTGAGTTGTCTGATTCGACGTTCTTCACCGAGCGCGCATTGACCTACCTGAAGGGACGTGACGGCAAGCCGTTCTTCCTGCATCTCGGTTACTATCGTCCGCATCCGCCTTTCGTCGCCCCGGCGCCCTACCATGCGATGTACCGGCCGCAGGACATGCCGGAGCCGGTGCGTGCCGCCTCGCCGCAGGCCGAGGGCGCCCAGCATCCTCTGATCCGCTACTATGTCGAGGCGATCCGCCGCGGCTCGTTCTTCCACGGCGCCGAGGGCTCCGGCGCGACACTGGATGCGGACGAGATCGCGCAGCTTCGCGCGACCTATTGCGGGCTGATCACCGAGATCGACGACTGCCTTGGCCAGGTTTTCGCCTATCTGGACGAGACCGGGCAGTGGGACGACACGCTGATCGTGTTCACGTCGGACCATGGCGAGCAGCTGGGCGACCACCATCTGCTCGGCAAGATCGGCTTCCACGACGAGAGCTTCCGCATCCCGTTCGTCATCAAGGACCCGGGCTGTGCACCGGCGCGCCGGGGGGCGATCGAGGGCTCCTTCACCGAGAGCGTCGACGTCATGCCGACGATCCTCGACTGGCTCGGCGGGCAGGCGCCACGGGCCTGCGACGGCCGGTCGGTGATGCCGTTCACGCAAGGCATCCGCCCGGCCGGCTGGCGCACCGAGCTGCATTACGAATACGATTTTCGCGACGTACACTACTCGCAACCGGAGGCGGTACTGGGGCTCAGCATGGATGAGTCCAGCCTCTGCGTGATCCAGGACGAGCGCTACAAATACGTCCATTTCGCTGCGTTGCCGCCGCTGTTCTTCGATCTGCAGGCTGACCCCAACCAGTTCGTCAACCTGGCGGCCGACCCGGCCCATGCCGACCTGGTGCTGCGCTACGCCCAGAAGGCGCTGTCCTGGCGGCTGACCCATGCCGATCGGACGCTGACCCATTTCCGCTCGACGCCCAAGGGCCTCGAGGAGCGCAATCCCCGTCCCCCGTCCCAAGGAGACCTGCCATGGCCACCTCCCTCACACGACGCGGCGCTCTAGCCCTTGGTGGCTCGGCGCTGTTCCTGCCGCGGTTCGCGATCGGCCAGACCGACACGCGTCCGTCGATCACCGTCGCGGTGCAGAAGATCTCCAACTCCAACACGCTCGACGTGCTGCGTGAGCAGAGCAATGTTGGCGAGCGGATCTTCTTCTCGTCGCTCTGGGAAAGCCTGATCGGCAAGAACTGGCGCGGCAACCTCGAGACAGTGCCGGGCCTTGCCACCGAGTGGAAGCGGATCGACGACAAGACGGTCGAGCTGAAGCTGCGCCAGGGCGTGAAGTTCCACAATGGCGACGAGCTGACCGCCGAAGATGTCGCCTTCACGTTCGGCCGCGAGCGCATGTTCGGCAACACCCAGCCGGTTGTCGGCAAGACCATCTCGGTGGATTTCGTCATCAGCGGCGGTCGGGCCAGCAAGGAACTCCCGCCGGAGATCCCGGCCGTGGCGCGCCGCTCCTGGCCGGCGCTGCTCGGCGTCGAGATCGTCGACCGCTACACGGTCCGTTTCGTCAATGGCACGCCCGACGTGACGCTCGAGGGCCGCATCTCGCGCTACGGCAGCGACATCATGAACCGTCGCGCCTTCGAGGAGGCCAAGACCTACAGCGAGTGGGCGACGAAGCCCGTCACCACCGGCCCCTACCGTGTCGCCGAGTTCCGCCCGGACGTGTCGCTGCTGCTGGAAGCGCATGACGAGTACTGGGGCGGCCGGCCGCCGCTGAAGTCGATCCGCTTCGTCGAGGTGCCCGAGACCGCGTCGCGCATCAACGGCCTCCTGTCGGGCCAGTATCAATTCGCCTGCGACATCCCGCCGGACCAGATCGCCCAGATCGAGAAGAACCCGGCCTTCGAGGTGCAGGGCGGCACGATCCTGAACCACCGCCTGACGGTGTTCGACAAGAACCATCCGCAGCTGGTCAACCCGCTGGTGCGCCGCGCGCTGACGCATTCGATCGACCGGCAGGCAATCGTCGACGCGCTGTGGGCCGGCCGCACGATCGTTCCCAAGGGTCTGCAGTGGCCCTATTACGCCGACATGTTCCACGCCGACTGGGCAGTGCCGGCGTTTGACCTCAAGCTCGCCAAGGATCTCGTCCGCCAGGCGGGTTACAAGGGCGACCCGATCCCGTACCGGCTGCTGAACAACTACTACACCAACCAGACTGCGACCGCGCAGATCCTGGTCGAGATGTGGAAAGAGGCTGGTCTCAACGTCGAGATCCGCGTCGTCGAGAACTGGCAGCAGATCCTCGAGCGCACGCCGACGCGCGCCATCCGTGACTGGTCGAACTCGGCGCCGTTCAACGATCCGGTGTCGTCGATCGTCAACCAGCACGGCCCGAACGGCCAGCAGCAGCAGGCCGGCGAGTGGCGCAATGACGAGATGAACCAGCTGTCAGTCGAACTCGAGACCTCGACCGACCGGGCGCGCCGCCGGGTCGCGTTCCGCCGCATGCTGGAGATCGCCGAGCGCGAGGACCCCGCCTACACGGTGCTGCACCAGAACGCGACGTTCACGGCCAAGCCCAAGAACCTGCCCTGGAAGGCCTCGCCCGCCTTCGCCATGGACTTCCGCGCCGAAAACTGGGGCGCGCGCAGCTGAGGCTTTTCTCCACGGGCGCGGCCTTACGGGTCGCGCCCGCTCTGCTTGAGACCGAACAAGGAAATCCGCATGTCTGGTTGTTCGTGGCATCACGCCATGCGCCGTGTTGCCGGCGCGGGCGGGTCCCTGGTCCCGGCGCGATTGGCGGCTGGGCAGGCGGGCAGCCCGACGTGACGGCCGCCTATCAGTCCGCTCCGCTGGTCGCCATCAAGGGCCTCACCGTCAGTTTCGACGGCGTGCGGGCCCTGCACGGCATCGACCTCAGGGTGGAGCGCGGCGAGGCCGTGGGCCTGGTCGGCGAATCCGGGTGCGGCAAGTCCGTCACCTGGCTCGCCGCGCTCGGCCTGCTGCCGAAGTCGGCGCAGGTCGGCGGTAGCGTCCGTCTTGATGGTCATGAACTCCTCGCGGCGCCGCCGGCGCTGCTCGACGAGGTCCGCGGTGGCAGGATCGCGATGATCTTCCAGGACCCGGCGAGTGCGCTCAATCCTGTCCTTCGCCTCGGCCGGCAGGTCGGCGAGGCGCTGGCGCTGCACCGCGGGCTGTCGGGCCGGGCCATCCGGGCCGAGACCAAGCGGCTGTTCGAGCTGGTCGGGATTCCCGATGCGACCCGCCGGCTCGACGCCTATCCGCACGAGCTGTCCGGCGGCCAGAACCAGCGCGTGATGATCGCGATGGCGCTCGCGGGCGAACCGGACCTGCTGGTTGCCGACGAGCCGACGACGGCGCTCGATGCCACCATCCAGGCGCAGATCCTCGAACTGCTGACCACGATCCGGCGCGAGACCGGGATGGCGCTGGTGCTCATCAGCCACGATCTCGGCGTCATTTCCGAGACCTGTGATCGCGTCTGCGTGATGTATGCCGGGCGGATCATCGAGACGGCCGGTTCGGAGGCGCTGTTCGCGCAGCCTGCGCATCCCTACACGCAGGGATTGCTGGCGGCGCTTCCGCCGTTGGAGGGCGTTCGCCGCCGGCTGGATCCGATCGAGGGGGGCGTGCCCGAACCGTGGAACCTGCCGCCGGGCTGTGCCTTCGCGCCGCGGTGTCCGCGCCGCGATGCCGCCTGCGATACGGGGATCCCGCCGCTGGCCGACGTCGGGGCGGACCGGACCGCCGCCTGCATCCACACCGACGCGGCGGCCAGCGCGCACCAGTGGCAGGCGGTGTGCGCATGAGCGCCGCACCGGACGCGCCGTTGCTGCAGGCCCGCGGCGTCGCCCGCCGCTACGCAATGCGGCAGGGGCTGCTCGGACGTGCAGTGGAGATCCGCGCCGTCGACGGCATCACGCTGACCGTTGAGCGGGGCCGGACGCTCGGGCTCGTCGGCGAATCGGGCTCCGGGAAATCGACCGCAGGGCGGCTCGTGCTCGGCTTCGAGACGCCCGACGATGGCGATGTCCTGTTCAACGGCGAGGCCGTTCCCAGGCCGCGGACGCTGGCCTGGCGGCAGATGCGCGCGCGCATGCAAATGATCTACCAGGATCCGCTCGGCGCGCTGGACCGGCGGCTCCCGGTTGCCGATCAGGTTCGCGAGCCGCTGGACATCCACAGGCTGGGCGACGCGAAGGATCGCGACGCGATGGCGCGGGCGCTGCTGCAGTCTGTCGGTCTGCGCGCCGACCAGGGCGAGCGCTATCCGCATGAGCTGTCGGGCGGGCAGCGCCAGCGTGCGGTGATCGCGCGGGCGCTGGCGACCAAGCCGGACCTGCTCGTCTGCGACGAGCCGGTGTCGGCGCTCGACGTGTCGATCCAGGCGCAAGTGATCAACCTGCTCGTCGACATCCAGCAGGAGCTCGGCCTCGGCATGCTGTTCATCAGCCATGACCTCAAGGTGGTGCGGCAGGTCAGCCACCGGGTCGCGGTGATGTATCTCGGCCGGATCATCGAGGAGGGGGAGGCCGATCTGCTGCTGGCCAGCCCGGCGCATCCCTACACCGAGGCGCTGGTGTCCGCGTCGCCCTCGCCGGGACGCCGCGCCCGGCCGCGCATCATCCTGTCGGGCGATCCGCCGAACCCGGCGGCGCGGCCCGCGGGCTGCGCCTTCCACCCGCGGTGCCATGCGGTGCAGGCCCGATGCCGGGTGGAGAGTCCGGCCCTCCTGCCGCTGCCGGATGGCCGGCTGGCGGCGTGCCACGTCGCCCACGACCAGGCAGGCCAGCCGAAGGCGGTGCACTGATGGTCCGGTTCCTGTTGATCCGGTTCGGCCGCGCAGCCCTCACCGTCGGCCTCGTCGTGACCTTCGCGTTCGTTGTGCTGCGGATGTCAGGGGATCCTGCCCTGATCATCATGAGCATCGATGCGCCGCCCGAGGCGATCAGGGCGTTCCGCAAGGCCTGGGGCCTCGATGATCCCATCTGGATGCAATATCTGCGGTATTTCTCGGCGATCGTGCAGGGTGAGCTTGGCCAGTCGATGCGCGACGGCAGGCCGGCGATCCAGCTGGTGGCGGAGCGCATTCCGGCCACGCTGGCGCTGACCTTGCCGGCGCTCGCACTCAAGCTCGGCATCGGCATTCCGGCCGGCATCTATGCGGCGCTGCATCGCGACAGCCTGATGGACAGGGTGGTGATGGTGACAGCCGTTGCCGGCTTCACCGTGCCGAGCTTCGTGCTCGGGCTTGTGCTGGTGCTGGTGTTCTCGGTCCAGCTCGGCTGGCTGCCGTCGGGTGGGCAGGACAGCTGGCGCCACGCGATCCTGCCGGTGGCAACGCTGGGCATCGGCGGCGCGGCGATCCTCGCGCGCTTTACCCGCAGCGCCATGCTGGAGGTGCTGGGCCAGTCCTATATCCGCACGGCGAGTGCCAAGGGCGTGCCGTGGGCGGCCGTGGTCCGCGGCCATGCGCTGCCGAACGCCGCGATCCCGACCGTCACCATCGTGGGGTTCATGGTGGGCAGCCTCATCGCCGGCGCGGTTGTCGTCGAAAGCGTCTTTTCCTGGCCGGGGGTCGGGCGCCTGCTGGTGGTGGCCGTGGCCAATCGCGACCTCGCGGTCGTGCAGTGCATCCTGCTCCTCGTCGCGATCACGATGGTGACCTCCAACCTGATCGTCGACCTGCTCTACGGCGTGCTCGATCCGCGCCTGCGCAGCGGCGCCAGGGCGGGAGGACACTAGAATGGCCGACATCACCTCGGCTGGACCGGTGGCCCCGGCCGCCACCCGCCCGGTGCCGCGCCGCCGACAGGGCGTGCCGGTGCTGGTCTGGTTCGGCATCATCTGGATCGCGCTGATCATCGTCGTTGCGCTGACGGCCGACTGGATCACGCCCTACCGGTTCACGGCCAATGATTTGCGCAACCGCCTGTCGCCGCCATTCCATCCGCTGCACTGGCTGGGAACCGACGAGTTGGGCCGCGACGTGCTGTCGCGCCTGATCGTCTCGATCCGCATCTCGCTGATGGTTGCGTTCGGGGCGACGCTCATCTCCGCCACTCTCGGGACGCTGATGGGTTTCCTCGCCGCGCATTTCCGCGGCTGGGTGGAGCAGGTCGTGCTGATGCTGGCCGACTTTCAGGCGGCGATGCCGTTCCTGATCCTGGCGCTGGCGGTGCTGGCCTTCTTCGGCAATGCCCTGCCGCTGTTCATTGGCCTGATGGGTCTGTATGGCTGGGAGCGGTATGCCCGCATCTCGCGCGGGCTGGCGATCTCGGCCGGCGCCCAGGGCTACGCCGGCGCGGTTCGGCAGAACGGCGCGAGCCCGGCGCGCGTGTATCTGCGCCATATCCTGCCCAACATCGCCTCGACACTGATCGTGTCGATGACGCTGACGTTCCCCGAGGTGATCCTGCTCGAGAGCGGTCTGTCTTTCCTCGGTCTCGGCGTCCAGCCGCCGATGACGTCGCTGGGCAACATGGTGGGGTATGGCCGCGAATACCTAACCCGTGCGCCGTGGATCATGCTGGCCCCTGCCTGCACGATCGTCCTCACCACGCTGGCTGTGAGCCTTGTCGGCGACTGGCTGCGCGACCGGCTCGATCCGACGCTGCGCTAAAGAGAACCGCCATGACGATGCCCGCTCCCGTTGCCGACCGTGTCGTCGTCTGCATCTTCGACGGGCTGAGGCCCGACTATGTGACGCGGAGCTGACGCCGAACCTGGCGCGCTTTACCGGCACCGGGACCTGGTTCCGCGAGGCCCGCAGCGTGTTTCCGTCGATGACGCGGGTTGCCACCACCTCCATCGCCACCGGGGCGCCGGCAGCGGTCCATGGCGTCGTCGGCAACGCCTTCCTGTTTCCGCAGGTGACGACCGAGCATGTGCTCGACATGAGCCGCGCCGATGACGTCGGCCTGGCCGAGCGGGTGACCGGCGGCCGGCTGGTCGAGGTCGAGACCTTCGGTGACGCGCTGGCGCGGGCCGGCAAGAGGCTGGCGGTCGTCCATACCGGCTCGGCGGGGTCGGCGCATCTGATCAACCCGCGCGCCCGGGCCCATGGCCACTGGACCTTCTCGATTTTCGGGCGCGACCACACGCAGACACCGGAGGCCGTCGATGAGGTCATCGCCCGCTTCGGCCCGCTGCCGCCGCGGACCCTGCCGCGGTTCGAGGAAACGGACTATGCCGAGCGCGTGTTCCGCGAGCATGTGCTCGCCGGCCTTGACCCGGATGTGGCGCTGATCTGGTTCAACGAGCCCGACACGTCGTTCCACTACCGGTTCCTCGGCTCCCCCGAGACGCTCGCCGTGCTGAAAGCGGTCGACGCCGCGTTCGGCCGCATCCTGGCCTGGATCGATGCACGGCCCGACCGGGATCGCTACACGGTGATCGCAGCGTCGGACCACGGCCAGATCTCGACCTCGCAGGACCTGCCGCTCGCCGACCTGCTCGGCGCCCAGGGACACGCTACTCGCCGGGGGTCCGAACGCACGCTGGCCGGCGCCAGCGTGGCGATGACCGGCGGCTGCATGGGCGAGATCCGCATCCTCGAGGGCGGCGTGGCCCGGCGCGATGCCGTCGCGCGCTGGCTGCTGGAGCAGGACTTCACCGGCATGCTGTTCTCCCGGGGCCGCAACGCGGTCGAGGGGCAGGTGTCGGGATCGCTGTCGCTGTCGCTCGTGGGTCTCGACCACCCGCGCGCGCCGGACCTTGTCTATGTGTTGCGCTCGGATGACGGTCCCGACGCCCATGGCCGGCCGGGGCTCTGCCTCATGACCGAGGGCGACGTGCCGGTTGGTGGCGGCATGCATGGCGGCCTGAACCGGCACGAGCTCAACACGGTGCTGGTCGCCCGCGGCGCGGGGTTCAGCGCGGGCGCGGACGACCGGCCCTGCGGCATCATCGACATCGCCCCCACCGTGCTGGCGGCGCTTGGCCTTGCGCCCCTGCCGACAATGACGGGCGAGGCCTTGCTTGGGGACGCCCCCGGTCGCGCCGAACCCGGCGTGTTCGAGGCGGGTCTGGGCGGCTTTACGCAACGCCTCATCCGGCAGGAGCGGTCCCGGTCGGCGATCCTGCTCAATGGCGGGCGCGTCTGACCGCAGAGCCCAGACGCGGTTCGAGCGCGCCGCAGGGCCGATGCCGGCCTGCGGGCGCGCCCGTTGGGGCTGGGGATGGAAGAGGGTGCGCCGCGGGTTAGCGGCGCACTCCGTTGAGCAGGATCCCGACACCAACGCCGCCCAGGAAGGTCCCGACTTCGGCGGCAGGGCTCGGCTTGGCGCGCTGCATGTCCTCGGCTTCCATCCGGCGGATGCGGGCATTCTCGTCGGCCCGGACCCGCTGGACACGCTCCCGGGGGATACGCTCCACCTGGATGCGCTCTTCCTGCACCCTGGCCCGCCGCATCCGTTCCTGCTGCAGCCGCTCCTGCTGGATCCGCTCCTGCCGCGCCTGGCGGACGCCGGGCGCAACCGGCGCAGGCGTCTTGGGCGTCCGGCTGACCGCGGGGACGAGGGGCTGGGCATTGACGAAGCGCTGGAAGGCCTGCTCGCTCTGGGCGATGAGCGCTGCATGCTGTGCCTTGCCCAGCCAGGTGGTCGGAGCCAGGTTGCGGGACTTCTGCCACTCGCCGATCGCCGCGCGGGTGGCCTCGTCGAACGTGCCCGTGACCTTCAGCTTGTCGTAGCCCATCACGATCAGGCGCTGCTGAAGCTCCTTGCGCTGGGCGAGCTTCAGGCCCAGGGCCTTTTCGGTGACCGGCGTGCTGACCTCGGCCTTGAGGGCGGCGGCTGCCGCGACCGTTTCCGGTGTAGCGCCGGCCTCACGCTGCACGATCGTCGGCTGGGCTGTGTCGGTCGCCGCCGGGGCCAGCGCCAGCCGGGCCCGTCCGATCCGGTTCTTCGCCATCTGGGCGAAGGTTCCGGTCGGGTAGGCATCGAGATAGGCCTGGTAGTCGTCGGCGGCGTTGGACTTCTCCGCCGAGTCCCACAGCCGCTGCTCCTGCGAGACGCGGTCGGACGTGGCAGCAACGGACGTGGCAGCAACGGGCGTGGTGGCCGCGGTGGGGCCACCGAGCGTCAGCGTGGCGGCAGGCTGCGCCGGGTTGAGGATGAATTCGCCGATCAGCGAGGTGTTCACCCAGGGCATCTGCCGCTTGTTGGTGGTTTCCCAGACTTCCGCACGAACCCGGTTCAGGATCGTGTCAATCGACGCCCCGGGGGTCTCGATATGCTTCAGCAGAGCCATCGTAAAGGGGCTGTGGCTGCCCTTCGGGCCGTCCGCCGCAACGCTCTTGGGGTCCGTCGCGAAAGCGA
The DNA here is from genome assembly GCA_049316925.1 of Alsobacter sp. GTDB lineage: Bacteria > Pseudomonadota > Alphaproteobacteria > Rhizobiales > Beijerinckiaceae > Alsobacter. The sequence goes on from JBMOJG010000011.1 coordinate 10,738, forward strand.
TCAGGGTGCCTTTCGCCGAGACGTCGATCCGCGACAGGCCGCGCTCGCTGATGGTCGAGCGGTTCTTCGTCGAGGCTGCTAGCTCCTTGGCGAAGGGATTGTCGCGGCAGGCGTCGAGGATCACCACGTTGACCCGCTCCTCGCGGCGCATCTGGCGCAGGATGAGGTCGATGTTGATGGCGTTGATGTCGAGGTCGGTGACCGATTTCAGGGCAATGTCGACCGGCAGAAGGAAGTTCTCATCTTCAACCGAGACGCCGTGACCTGCGTAATAGACCAGCGCCGCCTTGGTGTCGGCGATGGTGCCGGCAAACTCCGACAGCTTGGCCCGCATTTCGATGAAGCTGAGATCGTAGCCGTCGATGACCTCGAAGCCGATCCGGCGCAGCGCGGCTGCGACGCCCCTGGCGTCGATCGTGGGATTTTCGAGCGCCGGTGCAAACCGGTAGGCACCATTGCCGATGACGAGCGCCACGCGGCGCTCGGGTGCGGCTGCCCAGGCGGTTGCCGTCGCGCAGACCGCGGCCAGGCTCAACACAACGGCGAGCCAGATGGAATGAAGCTTGGTGATCATGTCCGTGCGTCCTGTCGATCTGGATGGACAACTCCGGGATGAAAGACAGGCACCGGCCCCGTCACCGCTTGCCCGACAGTCAAGTTCATTGCTGTGATGATCTTATACACCGGATCCCCGGTGGGGCCGTGTGCGCGACGGCACAATGGAGTCACGGGGCTGCCTTCGAACCAAGCGCTTCCAGCGGGGCAGGGCCACCGGTGACCGTAGGCCAGGACCGGGTGACGGTGGAACCGCCCGTCCCATCCAGTTGGTCGCTGCCGGTCCCGGTCGAGGCGGAGCCGGTCAACCAGCCCGTCCGAGCTGGAGAACAAGCTTGGCGCTCTGCGGCTGGAAAGCTATAAGGATCCAGGCAATTGAAGCCTGACGGATATCCGAAATCAAAGGGCACTTCGATGATCACGCCGTTTCGCGCTTTCAGCCTGGGTCTTGTCCTCCTTATTGTTGCAGGATGCCAATCTACCGGCCAGCGTAACGCGGAACTTGCGCAGATTTGTGCTGATCCAGCAAACCGTGCGCCTGGGCAGTTCTATTATCAGGAATGCTTGGTTCTCTATCCCAAGACGCCGCAGCAACTGCAACAGGACTATCTCCTCGCGCAGCCTGCCGGCGACGAATAGAAGGCCAGCGACAGGCTGTGATCACCGCTGCTCCGGCGCCGGGCGGATCGCCAGCAGCGCGGCGAGCGCCAGAAGCCCCAGTCCACCGGTGAGCCAGACGGACTGCACGCCGAACCGCTCGAGCGCGTAGCCGAACACCAGAGGGGCGAAAGCCTGCAGGATCCTTGCGGGGGCGTTCAACAACCCCAGCCGATGGCCGTAGCCGGCCGGGCCGAACAGGGCCAGGGGCAGGGTTCCCTTGGCGATCGTCAGCACACCATTGCCGGCCCCGTGCAGGATGGCAAAGGCCGCGGCCGCGGGACCGCCAAACAGGACAAGAAGACCCGCGCCAACAGGATGGGCGGCTGCCGCTAGCCGCGCCGAGATCAGCGGGTGCATGCGCTGCAGCAGGCTGTATTCGGCGATCCGTGCGGCGACCTGGGCGGGACCGATCAGGGCTCCGGCGGTGATCGCCAACGCGGTCGACGCACCGGCCGCCTCAAGCAGGCGCGGAAGGTGCGCGGCCATCGCCGTGCTGCTGAACCAGGTTGCGGCGAAGACAAACGCCAGAAGGACGAGCGTTCGCCTCCGGGGCGCCGCCGGAGCCTGTCCGGCCTGTTCGCTGTCGGCCGGGTTCGTGACCGGGCCGGCGGCTGACGGCAGTGCGAGATTCAGTGGCAGGGCGAGCAGCAGGTGCAATGCAGCCCACCCGACACAGGCCCCACGCCAGCCGAACTGCGCCTCCATGATGCCCGTGAGCGGCCAGCCGACCGTGCTCGCGAAGCCTGCGACCAGCGTGATGCCGGTGATGGGGGAGCGCGCCGCCGCGCCATAGATGCCGGTCAGCGTCGCGAAGGCCGCCTCGTAGAGCCCGGCTCCCATGCCCACGCCAATGACGGCCCAGGCGAGGAACAGGCCCGTGGTATCGCGGCAGGCGGCCAGCAGCAGGAGACCGCAGGCGAACACCAGGTTCGTCACCGCAAGGATGCCGCGTCCGCCGGCACGGTCGATCATGCGGCCCGCCGTCGGCCCGACGAGGGCGGACACGACCATGGCCATGGAAAAGCCGGCAAACACCCAGACGGGTGAGACCGCCAGGTCGCGGGCCATCGGTGTCGCGAGCACGGCCGGCAGATAATAGGTCGAGGCC
>JBMOJG010000012.1:0-12835 GCA_049316925.1 Alsobacter sp.
CGGGTGCGTCATGAGCGAACCGAACAGGCAGCGGCCGGTCATCGACCTCGACGAACTGGAGCGCCAGCTGCGGGACGCGTCGGGTCCCCGTGCCGAGCAGCGTCCCGCCGTTCCGTCCGAGGATCCACTGGCAGAGCTCGCCCGCATCGTCGGACAGGATGATCCGTTCCGCGATCTGTGGAGCGACAAGGTGTCCCGCGCCAGCGCATCGCGTGTTGAACCTAGCGTCGGCACGGCCCCGGTTGCCGTTGTTCCCGCCCTGGCTCCCGAGCCGGAGGTCGAGCTGTCGGTAGTTTCGCCCGCGGCAGGTGATCAGCCCCGGTTCGAGGATCAGCCTCGATTCGAGGGTCAGCCGCGGTTCGAGGATCAGCTTGCCGCTGCCGAGGCCTTGCCGCCTCTCGTCCACGAGGAGCCGGTCGGTCAGGAGCCTGCCCGCCAAGATGTTCCCCGCCAGGATGTCCCCCGCCAGGAATTTCCTCGTCAGGAGCCCGACTGGGACCTGGCCGAGCTGCGGCCTGCGCCGCGCCCGGTGTCGGATCCCTCTATCGCGAGCGAAACCGAGCCGCGCTACGAGCCCGAGGGGCAGCTGCCGCCGCATGATCCGGCTTTCGACGAGGCGGCTGCCGAGCCGCCGCGCAGGCGTGGCATGCTGGTGCTTGTGGCCGTGCTGGGTGTTGCTGCGATCGGCGTTGCCGGTGCGCTCGTGTTTCGCGGCAGCAGCGGTGTAAAGATGGCCGATGGCACGCTCCCTGTGATCAGGGCGGAGGCCGGCCCGTCCAAGGTACAGCCAGAAAATCCCGGTGGTGTTCTCGTGCCTGACCTCGACCGTCAGGTTTACAACCGTGGGAGAGCCGCGCCGGAGGACCCCAAGGCCGCCAAGGTCGTAGGCGCCGAAGAGCAGCCCATTGACGTCGCGCAGATGACGCGCCGTGACGTGCCGCGGCAGGCCGATGCGGCTGTCGGGGCCGTGGCGGCAGCCGGCACGGCTGCGGCGATTGCCGCGGCCACCAGCACCTCGCCCGCGGCCCCGAGGCCTGCCGCGCCGCTGCCGGGCCTTGGCGAACCGCGCCGCGTCAAGACCGTCTCCGTGCGGCCGGATGGATCGATCATCGAGGGCGAGGCTCCGGCGGCCCCTGCCCGGGTTGCCGTGACAGCGCCTGCCAGTCCGGGTGCAGGTTCGGGCGTCGGAGCCGGAGCCGGTGCCGCTCCGGTAGTCCCCGCCGCACCGTGGGCCGCTCTTCCCGGCGGTGCTACACCCGCCGCACCGGTCCCTGCTCCGCGTCCGCGCGTCGTCTCCACGACGCCGGCCGCGCCGCCGGCGCCGGCCCGCCCACGTCCGGCCCCGGCCGAATCGGAGACAGGAACGCCCCAGGCGCCGGTGGCAGCACCGCCACGCATGCCGGCTCCCCGTGTTGCCGCTGCTCCTCCTGCCGCTACGACAGCCGAAGAAACCGCATCGGGTGGATCCTTCGCTGTACAGCTCGCCGCGCCGGGATCCGAGCAGGAGGCCCGCGAGACGATCTCGCGCCTGCAGCGCCGCTTTGCCGACGATCTGGGCGATCGCAGCCCGAGTGTCCGGCGGGCCGAGGTGAACGGCAAGACGATCTACCGGGTTCGCGTCGGCAACATGTCGCGCGATGACGCCACCGCCCTTTGCGAGCGGCTGAAGGGCGCCGGCGGCCAGTGTTTCGTCGCGCGCAACTGAGGCGCGTCGATTTCACCGGGGACGGCGCGGCGAGAGAGCACCGCGCCGCTTGATTTGCAGCGGCCACGCCCGTAATCGCGGTCCATGCCCATTCGCGCCTTCATCACCGGTTGCGCCGGTCCGGTTCTCTCGGCCTACGAAACCGCTTTCATCCGGCAAGCGGAGCCGTGGGGCCTGATCCTGTTCAAGCGCAATGTCGAGACGCCCCAACAGGTGTTTGCGTTGACCGAGGCGTTCCGCACGGCCGTCGGCCGGGCCGATGCGCCGGTGCTGGTCGACCAGGAGGGCGGCCGGGTGCAGCGGCTCGGGCCGCCGCATTGGCGCGCCTATCCGTCGGCGGGGCTTCTCGGGGCGATCGCAGGCGAGCCGTGGCAGCGGGCCGCCCGCGTGCGCCTGGCGGCACGGCTGATGGCGCATGACCTGCGCGCCGTCGGCATCACGGTCGACTGCATGCCCGTGCTGGACGTGCCGGTGGCCGGCGCCCATGCGGTGATCGGCGATCGCGCCTATGCGGACACGGCCGAGCTCATTGCCCGGCTCGGTCGCGCCGCTGCCGAGGGCATGCTGGCCGGCGGCGTGATGCCGGTGATCAAGCATGTGCCGGGCCACGGCAGGGCCGGGGCGGACAGCCATCACGCACTGCCGGTCGTCGATGCGGACCGCGCAGCGCTGGACGCTCAGGACTTCCTTCCCTTCCGGGTTCTGGCCGACATGCCGGCGGCGATGACGGCCCATGTGGTGTTCACGGCGCTCGACCGGCGCAGGCCGGCGACGACCTCGCGGCGGGTGGTGCGGGATGTGATCCGCGGCGCCATCGGGTTCCAGGGCCTGCTGATGAGCGATGACTTGTCGATGCAGGCCCTGTCCGGCTCGCTGCGCGAGCGGGCCGCGGCGGCGCTGCGGGCAGGTTGTGACATCGGCCTGCACTGCAACGGCATCCTTGCCGAGATGGAGCAGGTGGCGGAGGCGGTGCCGGTTCTGGCCGGGGCCGCCCGCCGCCGTGCGGCGGTCGCGCTGGCACGCATCGCGCATGCGGTGGAGCCACTGGACCCTGTGGACGCCGCTGCGCAGCTCGATGCGGCGCTTGCTGCCGGGTCCTGACGCACTGAAACTGGCCTATCATGCCGTGGCGCGGCGAATCGGAAGTCGCATGACCGGAACGTTCGAGTTCGAGGAGCAGACGGTTGACCGGGCGGAAGCCGAACCGGCGCTGATCGTCGATGTCGATGGCTTTGCCGGCCCCCTCGACCTGCTGCTCGAGCTGGCCCGCCGGCAGAAGGTGGACCTGTCGCGCATCTCGGTGCTGGCGCTGGCCGAGCAGTATCTCGTCTTCGTCGAGCAGGCCCGGCGTTTCCGCCTCGAGCTTGCGGCCGACTATCTGGTGATGGCGGCCTGGCTTGCCTATCTCAAGTCGCGACTGCTGCTGCCATCGCCGCCGAAGGGCGAGGAGCCGAGCGGCGAGGAGCTGGCCGAGCAGCTCGCCGCCAGGCTGCAACGGCTTGACCTGATCCGCGAGGCTGCCCGGCAGCTCGGCGGGCGCACCCGCCAGGGACGGGATGTGTTCGCCCGCGGGATGCCGGAGCCCGTGGTGGTCACGCGCTCTGCGGTGTGGGAGGCGGGCCTGTTCGACCTGCTGGCCGCCTATGCGCGCGAGCGCCAGAAGCACGCGCTGGCGCATGTGAGAATGACGCCGCGCCGGGTCTGGTCGCTGGCGGATGCCCGCCAGGCGCTTGAACGGTTGATCGGCACGGCGGCGAGCCGTGACTGGACGCCGCTGGACGACTATCTGGTGGCCTATCTGGTCGAGCCGGCGATGCGTGCGACCGTGCGGGCGTCGACCTTCTCGGCGACGCTCGAACTGGTGAGGGAAGGGGTGGTGGACATCCAGCAGGATCGCGCCTACGCCCCCATCTGGGTCCGCGGCCGGGCTATCGCCGCGGCACGGGCCTGAGATCACCATGGGACGTTTTCCCACAGGGACGCTGCGGGTTGCGCAGGAGGACGCTCTGCCGGACACGCCGGACGATCTCGCCGCAGCCCTTGAGACCGCCTTCGATGCGGCGGAGGACGCGCGCGCCTTCGCCCAGGCCTGCCGGATCACCGAGGCTCTCCTGTTTGCCTCGGCCGAGCCCTTGTCTGCGGAAGCCATCGCCAGCCGGTTGCCGGGTGCGGTGCCGGTGCAGGCCGTGCTGCGGGCGCTGTCGCAGGAGTATGCGGCGCGCGGCGTGACGCTCGTCCAGCTGGGCGGCAAATGGGCGTTTCGCACGGCCGAGGACCTCGCCTTCCTGCTGTCGCGGGAGACTGTCGAGCCGCGCAAACTGTCGCGCGCCGCCATGGAGACACTGGCCATCATCGCCTATCACCAGCCGGTGACGCGCGCGGAGATCGAGGACATCCGTGGTGTTTCCACAAACCGCGATACGCTGAACGTGCTGATCGAGACTGGCTGGGTGCGCCTGCGCGGTCGGCGGCGGTCGCCTGGCCGGCCGGTGACCTGGGGCACGACCGAGGGGTTCCTGGTGCATTTCGGGCTGAACCGGATCGATGACCTGCCGGGTCTGGACGAGCTCAAGGGATCGGGCCTGCTGGACGGACAGCTGCCGCCGGGCTTCGGCGTGCCGTCGCCGTCCGACGATCCGGCGCTGCGCGAGGACGAGGACCCGCTCGGCGAGGACCTGTTCACAGCGCTCGCCGAGGAGACCGCCAACGCGGTCGAGGAGCCGTTGTCGGGCGACGACCCGCCCGGCACCGGGCGGGCGTGAGCACGCCCCCGGGCGGGACGCGCAGCCGCCGCTGGGGACAGCGCGGCACGGTTGGCGCGGCAATTCCGGCGAGCCTGTCGTTTCAGGCGCTTCGCCACTGCTATGGCGGCCGGACGGTGCTGGACGACATCACCCTGGCAATCGAGGCCGGCGAGGTCGTCTGCCTGCTGGGGCCGTCGGGCTGCGGCAAGACCACGCTGCTGCGGCTGGCGGCCGGCGTCGAGGTGCCGACCTCCGGCGCGGTGCTGCTCGACGGCCGCGAGGTGGCCGGGCCGACCGCCTTCGTCGAGCCGGAGGAGCGCGGCGTCGGCCTGATGTTCCAGGACTACGCACTGTTTCCCCACCTCACCGTGATGGAGAACGTCCTTTTCGGTCTGCGGGCCCTGTCGGGCGCGGACGCGGCGACGGCGGCGCGGCGGGCGCTGTCGCGCGTCGGGCTGATCGGCCACGCCGGTGCCTATCCGCACATGCTGTCGGGCGGCGAGCAGCAGCGGGTCGCGCTGGCGCGGGCGGTGGCGCCGCGGCCGGGCGTGATCCTGATGGACGAGCCGTTCTCCAACCTGGACCGGCGCATGCGCGACGCCGTGCGCGAGGAGACCGTGGCGCTGCTGCGCGAGATGGGCGCCACGGCGGTGATCGTCACCCACGATCCCGAGGAGGCGATGCGGATTGCCGACCGCATCGTGCTGATGCGGAGCGGCACGATTGCCCAGGCGGGCACTGCCGCTGCGCTCTATGACCAGCCTGTCGATCTCGAGGCCGCGCGGTTCTTCTGTGATTTCAACGAGGTCGAGGGCTGGGCGCGGGGCGGGCGGGTGCAGACACCGCTCGGACTGTTTCCGGCGCCCGGCGTCGCCGACGGCACGCCGGCGGTTGTCTGCGTGCGGCCGCAGGCCGTGCTGATGCGCGCGGCCGGGTTCTGCCTGCCCGGCCGGGTGCTGTCGCGCCGCTTCCTCGGAGAGGTCGATCTGATCGAGATTGCGGTGCAGGGGATGGACACTCCGGTGCGGGCGCGGATCCGTGGCGCACCCCTGGCCGTGGCCGGCGCCGATGTCGGTGTCGACATCGATCCCGACGAGGTTCTTGTTTTTGCCGCACCGGCAACCTAGTTTCCGGGCCAGACACGCAATTCGGGAGCCGAGCACCGGCTGAACCCGCTTTCGGGAGTAGGGATGATGGGTGGGGTCAGCATCTGGCACTGGATCGTCGTCGGCATCGTGGTCATGCTGCTGTTCGGGCGCGGCAAGATCTCCGAGCTGATGGGCGACGTCGCCAAGGGCATCAAGTCCTTCAAGAAGGGGATGTCGGACGACGAGGCCGAGACCGCAGCGGCCAAGCCGGCCGAGCCGGCCAAGATCATCGAGGACCAGCGCGCCCCTGGCGTGCAGACGCCTGCCGGCGAACGCAAGGCAAGCTGAGCGGCGACAGGCGCGGCGCCGGTCGCCGCGCCGGATCGGGGCAAAAGGGGCGGGCGCACTTGCGCTGCGGCCCGAGATCGGAACGACATGTTCGACATCGGCTGGGGTGAGTTTGTCGTCATCGGGGTGGTGGCGCTTATCGTCATCGGCCCCAAGGAACTGCCCGGCGTGCTGCGCACGGTCGGTCAGGCAGTGGGCAAGATCCGGCGCCTCGCGGGCGAGTTCCAGGGCCAGTTCCAGGAGGCGATGCGCGAGGCCGAACTGCACGAGGCCCGCAAGACCGTCGAGGGTCTGGGCGGGGAGGTGCAGTCGTCGTTGAACGCCGGCTTCAACCCCATCCAGACCATTCGCGACGAGTTCAAGCCCACGACGCCTCCGGCAGGTGAGCCCGTGGTGCCGCTGCCGTCACCGCCGCCGGAGCCCGACCTGACCGCAGACCAGATCCAGGCCTCGTTCGCACCGCAGACGCCCGCTGCGGCTGAGCCAGCGGGCGCGGTTGATGCGCTTCCCGCGCCGACCTCCAGTCCGGAGGCCGCGGTGCCGAAGGCTGTGGACGGGCCTGAGAAGGGACGGGTCTGATGAGCCAGGAGGATATCGACTCGACCAAGGCGCCGCTGATCGAGCACCTGATCGAGCTGCGTGCTCGCCTGATCAAAGCGCTGGCCGCCTTCGTGGTGATGTTCATCTTCAGCTTCGCGTTTGCGAAGGAAATCTACAACATCCTGATCTTTCCCTATGTGTTCGCGGCCGGCAGTGCGCAGGTGAAGCTGATTTACACAGCGCCGCTCGAATACCTGTTCACGCAGATCAAGATCGCGGTGTTCGGCGCGTCGTTCCTGTCGTTTCCGATCGTGGCGACGCAGATCTACAAGTTCGTCGCGCCCGGCCTCTACAAGAACGAGCGCGAGGCGTTCCGGCCCTATCTGGTGGCCACACCGCTGCTGTTCGGGCTTGGTGCAGCCGTCGTGTTCTTCATCGCGATGCCGCTGGTGATGCGGTTCTCGCTGGGCCAGCAGCAGCTGGACCCGAGCATGCCCACCATCGAGCTGCTGCCGAAGGTGAGCGAATACCTGTCGTTGATCATGACTCTGATCTTCGCCTTCGGGATCTGCTTCCAGCTGCCAGTGGTGTTGACCCTGCTGGCGCGCGCCGGTTTCATCAATGCCCAGTTCCTCAAGGACAAGCGGCGCTATGCCGCAGTCATCGTCGTCACCGTTGCGGCGGTGCTGACGCCGCCCGATGTGATCAGCCAGCTGGCGCTTGCCGTGCCGACGTACCTCCTCTACGAAGCCTCCATCTTCGCGGTGCAGATGGTCGAGAAGAAGCGTGATTCGCAGGCTGCCGCCCCGTCAATCTAGGGGCGCGGCGGCAAACGTCCGGACGGCCACCGGCACCCGACGCCCGCCGGGAATGCGCCATGTACGACATCCGCTGGATCCGCGAGAACCAGGCCGCCTTCGATGCCGGCCTCGCCCATCGCAACGCCGCGCCGCTGGCGCAGGCCCTGCTCGCCATCGACGACCGCCGCCGTGCCGCGATCCAAATCGCCCAGGCCTCCCAGGAGCGGCGCAATGCGCTGTCGAAGGAGATCGGCCAGGCCATGGCGGCCAAGGACCAGGCGCGTGCGGATGCGCTGAAGGCCGAGGTTGCGGCGCTGAAGGATGCGCTGGCCGAGGCCGAAAAACAGGAAAAGGCGGCCATCGCCGAGCTCGACCAGCAGCTGGCTGCCATCCCCAACACGCCCCTCGAGAGCGTGCCCGTGGCCGCCGACGAGCACGGCAATGTCGAGCAGCGCCGGGTCGGCACGCCACGTACGGCCGACACCATGGGGTTTATGCCCAAGCAGCATTTCGAGATCGGCGAGGCACTCGGCGGCATGGATTTCGAGACCGCCGCGAAGCTTTCCGGCGCGCGGTTCGTGGTCAATCGCGGTGGAATCGCGCGGCTCGAGCGGGCGCTCGGCCAGTTCATGCTCGACATGCATGTCGGCGAGCATGGCTATACCGAGGTCAACCCGCCGCTGCTGGTCAAGGACCAGGCTGTGTTCGGCGTCGGGCAGCTGCCGAAGTTCGAGGACGACCTGTTTCGCACGACCAACGGCTATTGGCTGATCTCAACCTCAGAGGTGTCGCTGACCAACCTCGTGCGCGACAGCATCCTGGACGAGAGGGAGCTGCCGCTGCGCTTCACCGCGTTGACGCCGTGCTTCCGGTCGGAGGCCGGCGCCGCAGGGCGCGACACGCGCGGCATGATCCGGCAGCATCAGTTCAGCAAGGTCGAGCTGGTTTCCATCACCACGCCCGAGCAGGCGCTGGCCGAGCACGAGCGCATGACGGGCTGTGCGGAGGCGGTGCTGCAGCGGCTGGGGCTTGCCTTCCGCACGGTGCTGCTGTGCACCGGCGACATGGGCTTTGCGTCGCAGCGCACCTACGATCTCGAGGTCTGGCTGCCCGGGCAGAACGCCTACCGGGAGATCTCCTCCTGCTCGGTGTGCGGCGATTTCCAGGCGCGGCGCATGCAGGCCCGCTTCCGGCCCGGCGAGGGCAAGCCGCCGCGCTTCGTCACCACGCTCAACGGGTCCGGTGTCGCGGTCGGGCGGGCGCTGGTGGCGGTGCTCGAGACCTACCAGAACGCCGACGGGACCGTCACGGTGCCGGAGGCATTGCGGCCCTATATGGGCGGGATCACCGTTATCGAGAAGGCCGCCTGATGCGCATCCTGGTCACCAATGACGACGGCATCCACGCTCCCGGCCTTAAGGTCTGCGAGGCGATCGCCCGAACGCTCTCCGATGACGTCTGGGTGGTGGCGCCTGAGACTGACCAGTCCGGCGTCGCCCATTCGCTGTCGCTGAGCGATCCGCTGCGGCTGCGTGAAATCTCCGACCGCCATTTCGCCGTGAATGGGACGCCGACCGACTGTGTCATCATGGGCGTGCGCCACGTGATGAAGGATCACCGGCCCGATCTCGTGCTCTCGGGCGTCAACCGTGGCCAGAATGTCGCCGAGGACGTCACCTATTCGGGGACGGTTGCAGCTGCGATCGAAGGCACCATCCTTGGCGTGCCGTCCATCGCGCTGTCGCAGGCCTTCGGACCGAAGGGACGCGACGCTACCGAATGGGGCTGCGGCCAGCACCATGCGCCGGACGTGATCCGTATGATCCTGGCGGAGGGGATCCCGTCCGGCGTGCTCGTCAACGTCAACTTCCCGGACTGCCCGGCCGATGAGGTCGTTGGCATCGCCGTCGGCGCACAGGGGACGCGGTCGCAGGAGCTGCTGCGTCTCGACGAGCGCAAGGACGGGCGGGGCAACCCGTATTTCTGGATCGGCTTCGCGCGCGGCCCCTACACGCCGCCGCCGGGCTCGGATCTGCTGGCGCTGGCCGGCCGGCGCATTGCCGTGACGCCGCTGCGCATCGACCTCACCGACGAGCCGACGCTGACGCGCTACGCGCAAGCCTTCGCGTCCCGGCACTGACAGGCGGCGCGATGGACCTCGCAGGGGCAGAGGCGGGCGCCGAGGCGCGCATCGGCCTTCTGCTCGCGCTTCGCGCCAAGGGACTGCGCGACACCGACGTGCTGCGCGCGTTCGAGACGGTGCCGCGCAGCCGCTTCGTGCCGCGGCGCTATGTCGACCTCGCCTATGCGGATCTTGCGCTGCCGATTGCCTGCGGCCAGTCGACGCTGGCGCCCTCGCTGATGGCGACGATGATCATCGCGCTCGACATCCGTCCCGAGCACCGCGTGCTCGAGATCGGGGCTGGTTCCGGCTACGGCACGGCCATCCTGGCGCGGCTCGCCGCCGAGGTCGTGTCGGTGGAGCGGTTCCGCTCGCTGGCCATCGAGGCGCGGGCGCGGCTGGAGGCGCAGGGCGTGGCCAATGCCAGCGTCCACCATGCCGACGGGCACCGCGGCCTGCCGGACCGCGGTCCGTTCGACCGCATCCTGGTCGAGGCGGCGTTCGACGGCTTCCCGCAGGCGCTTGCCGCCCAGCTGGTGCCGACGGGGCGCCTGGTCGGCGTGGAACGCGGGCCGGACGGCTCGTGGCTGGTGCGCTACGGCCGCGCCACCATGCGCGAGTGGGACCGCGAGGCGATCGCGCCGCTGGCGCTGGCGCCGCTGATGAGCGGGACGGCGGCGGCGCTGTAGACCGGCGGGTGGCGGAACCGTCGACTAGTCCCGTGTCCGGCTGATCCTGCCGAATGGTGAATCATGGCGCGAAAAACCTGTTTGGCTCTCACCATTCCTTAACCCCAACGGCCTTTAATCATGACTGTCCGCTGTGTGACAGCTGGTCAGGTTGGGTTGTGTCATGCGTGTTCGTCCTGCTTCGCCTTTGGTCCGGTCGATGCCCCGTCTGCTTGTCGCGGCCCTGCTTGCCAGCGCTACTGCAGCGTGCAGCTCCGATACGATGCGCTTCGCCGACAATCCATTCTCCAATCCGTTCCGCGAGCCATCGGCCACCGGCTCGGTGGGGCAGGCGCCAAAGCCCGCCTTCCAGGCTGCCGCTCCGGCGGGCAGGGTGACCTCGGCACCGCTTGCCGCACCGGTGGCAGCCGCCGCGTCATCGCCTGCCGCCTCGGTCGTCAGCCGCGCTCCCGCCATGGCGTCGCCGGTCGCCGGCACGATCAAGGGCTGGACCGCCCAGGGCGGTTCGCCGGTTTCGCTGGGTTCCGGCGAGACCCTGACGACGCTCTCCAACCGCTACGGCGTTCCCGAGCAGGCGCTGCGGTCGGTCAACGGCATCCCGGCCGGTCAGCAGCCGGCTGCGGGCAGCAACATCGTCATCCCGGTCTACAACGCCGTTGGCAGCGCCGCTGCGCCGGCGATGGCGGCCGCATCGCCCCGGCTTCCGGCCACCCCGTCGCGTGCGACTGTCGCGAACGAGGCTGCGGCCGCCGTGCCCTCGGCCTCGGCCGTCACCGCGGTGGCCAAGCCGCCGGTCGGCCAGGCCCGCATGAAGCTGACGCAGGGTGCCAAGCCGGTCGTCCAGACCACGGCCTCGGTCCAGCCTGTTGCGCCCCCGGTTCCGCCGGCCCGCGTGACCGCCGCCGCGGACCCGAAAGCCGCCAAGGCGGCCGCCGACAAGGCCGCCGCCGAGCGTGTCGCCGCAGCCCAGGCTGCGGAGAAGAAGGCGCTGGCCGACAGGAAGGCGCTCGCCGACAAGAAGGCTATTGCCGACAAGACCTCAGCTGAGGCGGCTAAGGTCGCCAAGGTGACGCCGGTGGCTCCCGTGCAGCCGGCCAAGACGGCCGCGGTGGTCACCAAGCCCCTCGCCCAGCCGATCGAGAAGGTCGAGCCGGCAGCGACGCCGATGCGCGCCGCGGTGCCCGCGGCCGAACCCTCGGAAACAGCCAGCATCAACCAGCAGGCCCGGGCGGCTGCCCCGGCCGGCGCCGGCTTCCGCTGGCCTGCCAAGGGTCGCGTCATCTCGGGCTTCGGCAAGGGCGGCGGCAATGACGGCATCAACATCGCCTTGCCGGAGGGCACGCCGATCAAGGCCGCCGAGGCCGGTGAGGTGGCGTATGCCGGCAACGAGTTGAAGGGCTATGGCAATCTGGTGTTGATCCGCCATCCGGACGGCTGGGTCTCGGCCTATGCCCACAACGGCGAACTCAAGGTCAAGCGCGGCGACAAGATTGCCCGCGGCCAGACCGTGGCGACGTCCGGCCAGACCGGCAATGTCTCGTCGCCGCAGCTGCACTTCGAATTGCGCAAGGGCTCGACCCCGGTCGACCCGATGCCGCACCTCTCCGGGCAGTAAGCCCGTCAGAGTAGTCGATCAGCATCCGCGAGACCCCGCTGCTGATCGGACCCCGGGCGGACGGTGCGTCGGGCACCGTCCGCCCTTTTTCATCCGCTTGCCTCAGGACAGCGGCTGGCCGAGCCGGCCGGCAAGATCCTGGATGAACTGCCAGGCGGTCCGCCCCGAGCGGGCGCCGCGGGTGGTGGACCATTCGAGCGCATCGCGGTGCAGCGCGGCGGTGTCCTCGACCACCAGGCCGTGATGGGCCGCATAGCCGTCCACCATGGCCAGATACTCGTCCTGGCTGCATTTGTGGAAGCCGAGCCACAGGCCGAAACGGTCCGACAGCGACACCTTCTCCTCGACAGCCTCACCCGGATTGATGGCGGTGGAACGCTCGTTCTCCATCATGTCGCGCGGCATCAGGTGGCGGCGGTTGGAGGTGGCGTAAAACACGACGTTGGTGGGGCGGCCCTCGATGCCGCCCTCGAGCACCGCCTTCAGCGACTTGTAGCTGGTGTCGTCGTGGTCGAAGGAAAGGTCGTCGCAGAACACTATGAAGCGGTGAATGCTGTCGCGCATGGCGGCGAGGCAACGCGGCAGCGTGTCGATGTCCTCGCGGTGGATCTCGACGAGCTTCAGGTCGCCGTCACCCTTGCCGCGGGTCTTGGCCATCCGGCGGCGGACCTCGGCGTGCGCGGCCTTGACCAGCGACGACTTGCCCATGCCGCGCGCGCCCCAGAGTAGGGCGTTGTTGGCGGGTAGCCCCTTGGCGAACCGCTCGGTGTTGTCCATCAACTGGTCGGCGGCGCGCTGGAGGCCCTTGAGTAGGTTCAGCGGCACGCGATTGACCTGCTTCACCGGCACGAACGTCTCGGTCGGGCTCGATTGCCAGACGAACGCCTCGGCCTTGTCGAAGTCGGGGGCGGCCGGCGGCGGCGGGGCCATCCGCTCGAGCGCTGCGATGATGCGGTCCAGACGGTCTCTCATCGCGGCATCCTCGATCATGTCGGGCGGTCCTTCGGCGGGCGTTATGGCGGCGGTTCTATAGACGAGCCCGGTTCGGGCGTCACCCCCGGCATTTGTCGCGGCAGGCGGCGGTCGGGTCGAACCCTTCCAGAGAACCGGAGTTGCCCGCGGTCCGGCCCATTGTCGGGTCTCTTGCCTCGACCCGACCTACACTTCTTCCTCAACTTGCAATC
>JBMOJG010000013.1:0-12654 GCA_049316925.1 Alsobacter sp.
AACCCGCGTCCCTGGCGGCCGCCAAGGTCGAGGACAGCAGCGGCGTCGGGCTGCGCGAAGGGTGTCAGCCGGACGGTCGAGGCATCGGCCAGCGCTACGACCCATTGCGGCTGGGTCAGGTAGAGCGCATCGGGCGGCAGCGGCTTGTAGGGCGGAGCCCCCGTTCCTGCCCCCTTGTCGAGCGCGGCCTTGCGGGCGTCGTAATAGTCGGTGACCTGGCCGAGGCGCTCGGCCGCGGCCTCATCGGTGCGGCCGTCAAGCACCAGCGGCGCACCGTCGAGATAGTCGAACAGCGTGTCGAGCCTCTCGTTGAACAACGGCATCCAGTGCTCGAGCCCGGGATGCCGCCGCCCCTCGCTGACCGCCTCGTAGAGCGTGTCGTCGCGTGTCGTCGCGCCGAACCGCGCCACATAGGCCTGCCGGAAGCGACGGATGCTTTCGGTCGTCAGCTGCACCTCGCTCATCGGCACGAGGTCGAGGCTGCGCAGCTGTCCGACGGTCCGCTGCGTCTCCGCATCGAAACTCCGGATCGATTCCAGCGTGTCGCCGAAGAAGTCGAGCCGCACCGGCAGCGGCATACCGGGCGCATAGAGGTCGATGATGCCTCCGCGCACCGCATATTCGCCGGTCTCGCGCACCGTCGAGCTGCGGAGGAAGCCGTTCGTCTCCAGCCAGCCGGCAAGCGCCTGGGTGTCGACCATGTTGCCCGGTGCCGCCGAGAAGCTCTCGCCGGCGATGCGCCGGCGCTGCGGCACGCGCTGCAGCATGGCGTCGACCGTCGTCGTCAGGATCCGCGGCCGCTCCTCGCCCGAGCGTGAGCGGGCCAGCCGTGACAGCACGGTCATCCGCCGCGCCGAGACGGCTGCATTGGGGGAGACACGGTCGTAGGGCTGGCAGTCCCAGGCCGGCAGCGACAGCACCTCGAGGTCGGGCGCCACGAAGGCGAGGCCGTTCTCGACCTGGGCCTGACGCTGGCCGTCACGGGCGACGACAACGAGGACAGCTGGCCGCTCCGGCGCGCGGCGCGACAGGGCCCGGGCGAGATCGGCCATGACGAGCGCATCGAACCCGTCGGGCACCGACCCCAGCGTCAGGCTTCCGCCTTTTGCCAGGTCATCGGCGGCGCGCTGCAGCGGTGAGGTCTTGGCCATGGCGGTTCGGTTCGTCTCTGTCCCATCCGCCGCGGGCGGTCGGGCAAATCATGAAGGGCGGCGCGGGATCGGGCCAGCCACGGGGCAGGCCCCTCAGGCGGCGTGGACCGGCCCCAGATGGGTGTGAAAGACCTGCAGCCTGCGAAAAACGGGCGTGTCGTAATTGTCGGGCGTGCTCTCGGTGCCCGTCAGCCAGGCGAACAGGTCGCGGTCCGGCACCTCGATCAGCGCCTCATAGAGGTCGAGGTCGGCATCCGTCAGCGCCGCGATCTGGGCATCGGCAAACTGGCCCATGATCAGGTCCATTTCACGGATGCCGCGGTGCCAGGACCGGTAGAGGACCTTGCGTCGGCGTTCGTCGAGGCCGGCGCTGCTGCGCTGCGGACCGCTCATCGTGGCTTCTCCTGGAACGTTTGGGTCCGGCGGCCGGACCGGGGAAGGCCGGCGTTATAGACCGGCGACAGGCCCCTGTCAGGACCTCACGTCGTCGCGTCTGTCATGCGCCACCACCGCCCGCCGCCCAGCCAGCCTTCACGGCCGCCACATGATCGGCAAAGCGTCCCTCCGCGATCGCCAGGCGCAGGCCGGCCATCAGGTCCTGGTAATAGGCAAGGTTGGCCCAGGTGACGAGCATCATGCCGAGGATCTCGCCCGACTTGACCAGGTGGTGCAGATAGGCACGGCTGTAGTCACGCGAAGCCGGGCATGAGGACTGAGGGTCGAGCGGACGATTGTCCTCCGCATGGCGCGCATTGCGCAGATTGACCTTGCCATTGCGGGTATAGGCCAGCCCGTGCCGGCCGGCACGCGTCGGCATCACGCAGTCGAACATGTCGACGCCGCGTCGCACCGCCTCGACGATGTCGTCGGGCGTGCCGACGCCCATGAGGTAGCGCGGCCGGTCCGCCGGCAGATGCGGCTCGACGACCTCGATCATCGCCAGCATGACGTCCTGCGGCTCGCCCACCGCCAGGCCACCAATCGCATAGCCCTTGAGGTCGAGCCGGACGAGTTCTCGGGCACTGCGGGCCCTTAACTCCGGGACAGCGCCTCCTTGCACGATCCCGAACAGGGCCCGGCCAGGCTGGTCGCCGAAGGCGGCCTTGGAGCGCTCGGCCCAGCGCAGGCTGAGCGCCATGGCACGCTCGGCCTCCTCGTCGCTGCACGGCAGCCTGACACATTCGTCAAGCTGCATCTGGATGTCGGAGCCGAGCAGGCCCTGGATCTCGATCGACCGCTCCGGCGTCAGCACATGGGCACTGCCGTCGATATGCGAGCGAAACGTCACACCCGTCTCGTCAAGCTTGCGCAGCTGCGCCAGCGACATCACCTGGAAGCCGCCGCTGTCGGTGAGGATCGGATAGGGCCAGTTCATGAAGGCATGCAGGCCGCCCAGCCGGGCCATGCGCTCGGCGCCCGGCCGCAGCATCAGGTGATAGGTGTTGCCCAGCACCACGTCGGCGCCGAGCGCCTTGACCTGGTCGGGATACATCGCCTTGACGGTGGCCGCGGTGCCGACAGGCATGAAGGCCGGGGTGCGGATCACGCCACGCGGCATCCGGATCTCGCCGGTGCGCGCGCTGCCATCGGTGCGCGCCAGCGCGAACGCAAAATCCTGCACGCTCATGCGGCGTCCTCCGGATCGGCGCGGGCCAGCAGGCTCGCATCACCATAGCTGTAGAACCGATACCCCGCCGCGATCGCATGCGCATAGGCGCACTGCATGGCCGGAAGGCCGCTAAAAGCCGCGACCAGCATGAACAGCGTCGAGCGCGGCAGGTGGAAATTCGTCAGCAGGAGGTCCGCCGAGCGAAACCGGTGCCCGGGCGTGATGAAGATCGACGTCGTGCCCTCCCAGGGCGCGAAGTGACCGGCGGCGTCCGCCGCACTCTCGAGCAGGCGCAGGGCCGTGGTCCCGACGGCGACAATACGGCCGCCTGCGGCTCGCGTCGCATTGAGAGCGCCGGCCGCCACGGCAGAGATCCGCCCCCATTCGGCGTGCATCCGGTGGTCGGCCGTATCGTCGGCCTTCACAGGCAGGAACGTCCCGGCGCCGACATGAAGCGTCACGGATGTCAGGCCAACGCCGCGCTCGGCCAGGCGGTCGAGCAGGTCGGGCGTGAAATGCAAGCCCGCCGTGGGCGCTGCAACCGCCCCGTCGGCCTGCGCGAACAGGGTCTGGTAGTCGACCGCATCACGGGCATCCGTCAGCCTGCGGCCGGCAATGTAGGGCGGCAGCGGCAGCGCGCCGATCTGCAGGATCGCCGCATCGAGCGCCGGCCCGGCTAACGCGAAACGCAGCACCGCCTCGCCGCCCTCCCCCTTTTCGACAACCTCGGCGGAGAGCTTATGCATCCTGCCAGTGTCCGCCGCCCCGTCCCCGCCAAACTGCAGCATTTCGCCAACGCGCACGCGCTTGGCAGGCCGAAGGAAAGCCCGCCAGCGATCCGGCGCCTCGCGCAGATGCAGCAGCGCCTCGATTCGCGCCGTGGTTGCCTCGCGCACGCGCCGCCCAGCAAGGCGCGCCGGAATGACGCGGGTGTCGTTGACAACAAGCATGTCCCCCGTCCGCAGCATGGCCGGCAGATCCCGGATGACGTGATCGCGCGGCGGCTGCGGCGGGGCCACGACGAGCATGCGGGCAGCATCCCGCGGCACCGCGGGGCGCAGCGCGATCCGGTCATCCGGAAGCTCGAAGTCGAAAGCGTCAACTCTCATTGCAGGCCGCAGGCTCGCAGCAACACAACGGCCGGCCCCGAGGGACCGGCCGACTGTTTTCAGGTGGATGGCCGTTGCCGGCCACCGCGTTTCGCGACTGGCCGGTCAGGCCGCCGCGTCGGCCATGCGGGCCGAGATGATCTTGTCGGGATCGCGCACCGGCTCGCCGCGCTTGATCTTGTCGACATTCTCCATGCCTTCCGACACCTGGCCCCACACCGTGTACTGCTTGTCGAGGAAGCGGGCATCGTCGAAGCAGATGAAGAACTGGCTGTCGCCCGAGTTCGGATCCTGGGCGCGGGCCATCGAGCAGATGCCGCGGACATGCGGCTCGGCGGTGAACTCGGCCTTGAGCTTCTGGCCGGAGCCGCCCATGCCGGTCCCCGTCGGATCGCCGGTCTGCGCCATGAAGCCGTCGATGACGCGGTGGAACACCACGCCGTCATAGAAGCCGCTGCCGGCCAACTCCTTGATGCGGGCCACATGGCCGGGTGCCAGATCCGGCCGCATGGTGATGACGACGCGGCCCTTGGTGGTCTCAAGGACGAGGGTGTTCTCGGTGCTCATGACTGTTCCTGTGTGCTTAATTCGCGTCGGCGAGAAGACGCATCGAGACGATCTTGTCGGGAGCCGTGACCGTTCCGTTGGCGGCCTTGTCGCCCTTCTTGATCTTGTCGACGATATCCATGCCCTGAACGACCTCGCCGAACACCGTGTACTGCCCGTTCAGGAAGCTGGCATCCGCGAAGGTGATGAAGAACTGGCTGTTGGCCGAGTTCGGGCTCTGCGACCGGGCCATGCCGAGCGTGCCGCGCTTGAAGGGCGTGGTCGAGAACTCGGCCGGGATGTTCGGCAGGTCGGAGCCGCCGGTGCCGTTGCCCTTCGGATCACCCGTCTGCGCCATGAAGCCATCAATGACACGGTGGAAGACGATGCCGTCGTAGAACTTGCGCTTGGTCAGCGTCTTGATCTGCTCGACATGCTTGGGCGCGAGGTCAGGACGCAGGCGAATGACGATGCGGCCGTCCTTGGTGGTGAGCACCACGGTGTTCTGTGGATCTTGGGCCGGGGTCTGCGCTTGCGCGAAGGAAAGCCCGGCGACGAGCGCCAGCGCAGCGGCGATGAGGCGGATCATGAAACCTCCTGGGTGAAGGCCGCCGCGGCGCGACGGCTCAGGCCTTGCGGAAACGGGCGGCCAGCCTGGCCTGCACGCCCGCGGGGACGAAGCACGACACGTCGCCGCCCATGGCAGCGATCTGGCGCACCAGCGTGGCGGTGATCGGACGCACCATGGGCGAGGCCGGCAGGAAGACGGTCTGAATATCCGGCGCCATGGCCTCGTTCATGCCGGCCATCTGCATCTCGTAGTCAAGGTCGGTGCCGTCGCGCAGCCCGCGGATCAGCATCGTGGCACCCTCGCGCCGCGCGGCGTCGACGGCCAGGTCGCCGAAGCTGGTGACCGCGAGCTCGGACCCGGCCTCAGTCGCCAGCGCGCCGAACTCCTCACGGATCATCGCTGCCCGCTCCTCGGGCGGGAACAGCGGCGCCTTGCCGGGGTGGATGCCAATGGCCACCACCAGCCGGTCGGCCAGCCGGCAGGCATGGCGGACCACGTCGAGATGGCCGTTCGTCACCGGGTCGAATGAGCCGGCATAGAAGGCGATGCGGGTCGGGCGCGTCATGCGACGTGCTTACAGGCGCCCGCCGCACCCCGCAAGACGCCGGCGTGAGCCCGCCGACAGGCAAACAGGTTGCCGCGATGCAGCACGCCCCCGATACTCCGGAGATGGACAGTCTTTTCCAGGCGCATGCCGGCCTCCTGTTCGGTGCGGCGCTGGCGCTCGTCGGCATTCTCTCGAGCCTCGCGGCCTCGCGTTTTGGCGTGCCGCTGCTGCTGGTGTTCCTGGTCGTCGGCATGCTGGCCGGCGAGGACGGGCCGGGCGGCTTCGCCTTCAGCAACTACAAGCTGACCTACATGGTCGGCTCGGCGGCGCTGGCAATCATCCTGTTCGACGGCGGCCTTCGCACCCGGCTGGCCACCGTCCGGGCGGTGATCGGCCCGGCCGGCGTGCTGGCCTCGGTGGGGACACTGATCACCGCCGCCATCACCGCCATGGCCGCAAAGCTGCTGCTGGGCATCGGCTGGGTGCCCGCGCTGCTTGTCGGGTCCATCGTGGCGTCGACCGATGCCGCCGTGGTGTTCTTCCTGCTGCGCACCGGCGGCCTGCAGCTGCGCCGCCGCGTCGGGGCCACGCTGGAGGTCGAGAGCGGCACCAACGACCCCATTGCTGTTCTGCTCACCGTGATTCTGGTCGAGATCGCCATCGGCGACATCGCCGTGGACACAGCCCATGTGGCGCTGGCCGTGTTCCGGCAGGCGGTCCTGGGCCTCGTCGTCGGGGTCGCGGGTGGCTTCGGCCTCGTGGCGGTGCTCAATCGCCTCAGCCTGCCGGCGGGACTGCATCCCGCCTTTGTTGTCACGGCCGCGCTGGTCGTCTTTGCGGCTTCGTTTGATGCCTCGGGCTTCCTCGCCGCCTATGTGGCGGGACTGGTCCTCGGCAACCGCCCGGTGCGCGCCTATGCGTCGATCATCGCCTTCCACGACACGGCGACCTGGCTGTGCCAGATCGTGCTGTTCACGCTGCTGGGGCTTCTGGTGACCCCGCACGATCTCCTGCCGATCCTGCTGCCGGCGATCGCCATTGCGCTGACGCTCATGCTCGTGGCCAGGCCGGTCGCGGTCTTCGCCTGCCTGGCGCCGTTTCGCTTCTCGCGACGCGACATGATGTTCATGTCCTGGGTAGGCCTGCGCGGCGGCGTCTCGATCTTCCTGGCGACGATCCCGATGCTGACTGGCCTCAAGGAGGCACCGATCCTTTTCAACGTCGCCTTTGTTGTGGTGGTGGTGTCGCTCCTGCTCCAGGGCTCCACCATCGGCTACGCAGCGCACCGACTTCACGTCGCCATGCGCGAGCATGCACCTGAGGTGCAGCGTATCGACATCGACCTGCCCGGCCAGCTCGACGCCGAACTGGTCGGCTATCCGCTGATCGACAACTCGCCGGCGACACGCCACCGCGCACTGCCGTCCTGGGTCCGGCCGGTGCTGGTGATCCGTGACAGCCAGATTCTCGAACCGGCTGTCGCAGGCCCGCTGCGGCCGCGGGACTATGCCTATTTCCTGGCGCCGACGGCGCGGCTCGGCCGGCTCGACCGCTTCTTTGCCGTCGATGGCCAGCAGCCGTCCGCCGATCCGGATGCGATCTCGGAATTTCCGTTCGACGGGGCCCTGAAGATCGGCGCCATCGCCGACCTCTACACTCTCGACATCGATGCCACGGAGCGGGCCATGACCGTGACCGCCTTTTTCACCGAGCGGCTGGATGGCGCCCCGCAGGAGAATGACCGGGTCGAGCTCGGGAACGCCATCCTGGTGGCCCACCGGGTCACCGACGAACGCGTCACATTGGCCGGCCTGCTGCTCGACGCACCCTCCGAGGAGGAGGAGCAGGCCGCTTTCCTTGCCAGGCGCTCGCGCTGGGCCAGGTTTCTGCGCCGAAAATGATGTCCGCCGTAGCAACCTTACGCTGGACAAGCGTCAGGCGGTCGGCTCCGGACCGTCGTTCTCCGGACCGTCAGTGGCCGTGTCGTCCTCGTCGCCATCCCCCTCGTCGGAGATGCGCTCGACCGAGACCACCTGCTCGTCCGCCGCCGTGTTGAACACGATCACGCCCTGCGTGTTGCGGCCGGCCACCCGGATGCCCTCGACGGGGCAGCGGATCAGCTGCCCGCCATTGGTCACCAGCATGATCTGGTCGCTGTGCTCGACCGGGAAGGAGCCGATCAGCGGGCCGTTGCGGTCGTTGACCACCATGGCGACGATGCCCTTGCCGCCGCGCCCGGTGACCCGGATCTCGTAGGCCGAGGTCCGCTTGCCATAGCCGTTCTGCGACAGGGTCAGGACCACCTGCTCGCGGGCCGAGAGCTCGGCGTAACGCTCCTGTGCCAGCGGCGCCGAAGCCACGGCATCCTCTGCGTCGGGATCGCCGGCATCATCAGCGACGCCCTCACCCTGAACGGCGCGGCGCATCTTGAGATAGGCAGCGCGCTCTTCGGCCGCGGCCTCGACATGTCGCAGGATCGCCAGCGCGATCACCGGATCGCCCGGCGCCAGCGCGATGCCGCGCACACCGGTGGAATCGCGTCCCTTGAAGACGCGGACATCGTCGACCCGGAACCGGATGCACTGGCCCTGGGCGGTCGTCAGCAGCACGTCATCCGCATCGCTGCAGATCGCCACGTCGACGATGGCATCGCCCTCGTCGAGCTTCATGGCGATCTTGCCGTTGCGGTTCACCTGCACGAAGTCCGACAGCTTGTTGCGCCGGACGCCGCCCGATGCCGTGGCGAACATGACGTCGAGGCGGTCCCAGTCCTCCTCGTTCTCGGGCAGCGGCATGATCGTGGTGATGCGCTCGCCGGTGTCGAGCGGCAGCATGTTGACCAGCGCCTTGCCACGCGCCTGCGGAGCGGCCAGCGGCAGGCGCCACACCTTCTCCTTGTAGACCTGTCCCAGCGACGAGAAGAACAGCACCGGCGTGTGCGTCGAGGCAACGAACAGGCGCGAGACGAAATCCTCCTCGCGTGTCTGCATGCCGGACCGGCCCTTGCCGCCGCGCCGCTGCGCCCGGTAGGTCGAAAGCGGAACGCGCTTGATGTAGCCCGCATGCGAGACCGTGACGACCATGTCCTCGCGCTGGATCAGGTCCTCGTCGTCGACGTCTGCATCCCATTCGGTGATGATCGTGCGGCGCGGCGTGGCATGCGCGTCGCGCACTTCGATCAGCTCGGTCTTGACGATGCCGAGGATGCGCGTGCGTGAGCGCAGGATGTCGAGATAGTCGGCGATTTCCGCCGCGAGCTTGTTCAACTCCTCGGCGATCTCTTCGCGGCCAAGCGCCGTGAGCCGCTGCAGGCGCAGGTCGAGGATCGCGCGCGCCTGCGCTTCCGACAGCCGGTAAGTGTCGTCCTCGGCCACGCGATGGCGCGGATCGTCAATCAGCGCGATCAGCGGCGCCACGTCCTTGGCCGGCCAGTGCCGCGCCATCAGGGCCTCGCGGGCCGCGTTTGCGTCCGCCGCGGAGCGGATGGTGTGGATCACCTCGTCGATATTGGCAACGGCGATCGCCAGGCCGACGAGGACATGGGCGCGATCGCGTGCCTTGCCGAGCAGGAACCGGGTGCGGCGCTGCACCACGTCCTCGCGGAAATAGACAAAAGCCTCCAGCAGGTCCTTGAGGTTCAGCGTCTCGGGCCGGCCACCGTTCAGCGCCACCATGTTGGCACCGAAGGACGATTGCAGCGCCGTGAAGCGCCACAGCTGGTTCAGCACGACGTCGGCAACAGCGTCGCGCTTGATCTCGATGACCATGCGCATGCCGTCCCGGTCGGACTCGTCGCGCAGGTCGGAGATGCCCTCGATCCGCTTTTCGCGCACCAGGTCGGCGATCTTCTCGATCAGCGTCGACTTGTTCACCTGATAGGGAATTTCGGTGACGATGATCGCCTCGCGATCCTTTCGGATCTGCTCGACGCTCGTCTTGGCGCGCATCACGATCGAGCCTCGGCCGGTCATGTAGGCCTGGCGGATGCCGGCCTTGCCGAGGATCGAGCCGCCCGTCGGGAAGTCCGGACCCGGCACGATCTCCATCAGCCGCTCGATGGCGATGTCGGGGTCGTCGATCAGCGCGATGCAGGCGTCGATCACCTCGCCGAGATTGTGGGGCGGCACATTGGTCGCCATGCCGACGGCGATGCCACCGGCGCCGTTGACCAGCAGGTTGGGAAACCGCGCCGGCAGCACGGTCGGTTCGCGCTCGGAGCCGTCATAGTTAGGCTGGAAGTCGACCGTGTCCTTGTCGAGGTCCTCCAGCAGGGCCATGGCCGGCCGCGCGAGGCGCACCTCGGTGTACCGCATGGCCGCCGCGGGATCGCCGTCGACCGACCCGAAATTGCCCTGGCCGTCGACCAGCGGCAGGCGCATGGAGAATTCCTGCGCCATGCGCACCAGCGCGTCGTAGATCGACTGGTCGCCATGCGGGTGATACTTGCCGATCACGTCGCCGACGATACGCGCCGACTTGCGGTACGGCTTGTCCGGCGTGTAGCCGTTCTCGTTCATCGAATAGAGAATGCGCCGGTGCACCGGCTTGAGCCCGTCGCGGGCATCCGGCAGCGCGCGGCTGACGATCACGCTCATCGCGTAGTCGAGATAGCTGCGCTTCATCTCGTCGGTGATCGAGACGGGCCGGATGTCCTGCCCCTCTCCCGGTCCGGGTGGGGTCTTGTCGTCGTCTTCGGCCAAGGCTCTACGTCCGCTCTCGTTACGCGCGCCTTGTTCTAGACGATTCCACCGCCTGAAGCCAACGCTGCAGGCCTGCGCGATGACGGAAAAAGGCCTTGAAAGTCAAAGGCCTGCAAAGCGCTGTGGACGGATTGTGGCGGTTGCGCGGCGTGCGGCGGGAAATGGGTGCCCGCCGCCCTGCCGCCGCCCCTCACCACATGTCGAGAGCGACCCGGGCCTCGTCGGACATGCGGCTCTGGTCCCACGGCGGATCGAACACCATGGAGACCTTGGCGGACTTGATGCCGGGCACCGCCGCGACGGCGTTCTCCACCCAGCCGGGCATCTCGCCGGCGACGGGACACCCCGGCGCCGTCAAAGTCATGTCGATCGCCACGTTGCGCTCATCGTCGAGATCGACCCGGTAGACGAGCCCGAGTTCGTAGATGTCGGACGGAATCTCCGGATCGTAGACCGACTTCAGGGCCGCGATGATGTCGTCGGTGAGCCGGTCGATCTCGGCAGGCGGCAGGCTCGACGACAGGTCGATCTCCGGCCGGTTCGGGGCGGGCACGTCGGGGGTCGTGGCCACGGTCATGGATTGTCCTTCCTTCAACCGAACAGAGCTTCGGCCTTTTGCAGGGCCTCGACAAGCCGGTCGACCTCGTCGAGCGTGTTGTAGAGGCCGAACGATGCCCGGCAGGTCGAGGTGGCCCCATAGGTCGCCAGCAGCGGCTGGGCGCAATGGGTGCCGGCCCGCACCGCGACGCCGGCGCGGTCGATCACCGTCGCCACGTCGTGCGCATGGGCGCCCTTCAGGTCAAAGGCCACGATGGCGCCCTTGCCCGGTGCCTTGCCGTAGATCTTGATGCTGTTCATGGCACCCAGCCGCTCCATGGCGTAGTCGCGCAGCCTGTTCTCGTGAGCCAAAATGGCATCGCGGCCCAGCGACTCCATGTAGCGAATGGCCGCCCCCAGGCCGATGGCCTGCACGATCGGCGGCGTTCCCGCCTCGAACCGGTGCGGCGGCGACGCATAGGTGACCTCGTCCTGCGTCACCTCACGGATCATTTCCCCACCGCCGTTGAAGGGCGGCATCGCCTCCAGCCACTTGCGCTTGCCGTACAACACGCCGATCCCGGTCGGCCCATACACTTTATGGCCGGTGAAGACGTAGAAATCCGCATCGAGCTCGCGCACATCGACCGGCAGGTGGACAGCGCCCTGGCTGCCGTCGACCATCACCGGCACGCCACAGGCATGCGCCAGCCGGATGATCTCCTTGAGCGGCGTCACCGTCCCCAGCATGTTCGACATGTGGGTGATGGCGACGATCTTGGTGTTCTCGTTGAGGAGCTTCTCGAACTCCTCGATCAGGAAGTTGCCGTCCTGGTCGACGGGCGACCAGCGGATCACCGCACCCTTGCGCTCGCGGTGGAAATGCCACGGCACGATGTTGGAATGGTGCTCCATGATCGACAGGATGATCTCGTCACCCTCGCCGATCGCCATCTCGCCGAAGCTCGACGCCACCAGGTTGATCGCTTCGGTTGCCGACCGGGTGAAGACGATCTCGTCGACCGAACCAGCGTTCAGGAAGCCGCGTACCGCCTCGCGCGCATCCTCGAACGCCTCCGTCGCCGCATTGGCGAGGTAGTGCAGGCCGCGGTGCACATTCGCGTATTCATGCTCGTAGGCATGCACCATGCGGTCGATGACCTGCCGGGGTTTCTGCGCCGAGGCGGCATTGTCCAGATAGACCAGCGGCTTGCCGTGAACCTGCGTGGAAAGAATCGGGAAGTCGGCCCGGATGGCGTCGAGATCGAAAGGACGTGTCGCGGTCATCGGATCCTGCCTGCCCGGCACGCCTGTGGGGCGGACGGGGTGTTGTGATGTCTCGCCGGCGGGCGGCCGGGCGCCTTGGTGGCCTGATGTTGCCTCACCGGCGTGCCGCCAGCCACGCCGCGGTCACGTCCTCGAGCACGGCGCGTACGCCCTCATGGGCGATCGTTTCCAGCGCTCCACCGACAAAGGCCTGCAGCATCAGCGCCTCGGCCTCGGGCTTTGGCAGGCCGCGGGCGCGAAGGTAAAACAGCAAATCCTCGTCCAGCGCACCGCAGGTGGCGCCATGCCCGCACTGCACGTCGTCGGCGAAGATCTCCAGCTCAGGCTTGTTGTACATCGACGCGCCCTCGCACAGCAGCACCGCCTGGCTCATCATCCGCCCGTCGGTCTTCTGCGCCACGGGGCGGACGATGATCTTGCCCTGGAACACGCCGGTCGCCTCGCCGTCGAGGATGGTCTTGAACAGCTCGCGGCTCTCGCCGCCGGGCTCGGCATGGTCGAGCAGCAGCGTCGTGTCGGCATGTTGCCGGCCGGTGACCATCGCCCCTCCGGCAATGCTGGCGCGCACGCCCTCACCCGCGAAGGTGGCGAACACCT
>JBMOJG010000014.1:0-12564 GCA_049316925.1 Alsobacter sp.
CGACTTCATCGTTCTGGGCTCCGGCGACGAGCACCTCTTGACGAGCTACATCATTGGCAGCGCGGGCAGCCAGGTGTCGCTCGCCGCTGTTGTGCCGGAGGCTGTCTGCGCGCTCTGGACAGCGGCGGCGGCTCGAGACTGGGGCGCTGCGCGCGAGGCGCATGAACGGATCTACCCGCTCGCTGTCGGCATCTATCGCGCCCCGCCCGGTGGTCGGGCCAACGCAAGGCTCAAGGCCTGCCTGAAAATCCTCGGCAGGCTTGACAACGACCGCGTCCGCCCGCCGCAGCCGCCAGCAACGCCTGAGGAGTACCGCAGGCTGGAGGCCGCACTGGCCGGCGTGATGTGAACGACGCCCGAGCGGACACGTCAAAAGCCCCTCTGATCAATGGCTCTGTGAGGCGCTTGGTGCACGATGACCTGGCAATGAGGTTTGCCTCCAAGCCGAACTAGAGTCAGGCCCCGACGAAGAACGGACTGCTGAAGCGAGCAGGGTTCACGGAAGAGCAGATCATTGCGGTCCTGAATGAGTACCGGTTCGGCTGGCGCCGACTGCAACACCGCGCCCACATGCGGCGCTCCGATACCTCACGCCCGCGGTCCAAGCCGCCAACGGCCCCGCAACGGACGGTCGGCTGCGTAACCCCGGCGAGCTTCGCCGGTCGCCCGTTGGCTCCCACCGCGCCACAAGGCGTAAAAAACGCCGAGGCTCTAACCGCTACCGAATGGCAACTCAGGGGCAGGTCAGAAGCAAAAAGCCCAACGGGCTGGCAGAGCCTTGATCAAAGCGCCGCTTATTGTTGAAGATACATGACAACAAGCCCACAGCGTCAGGGGGGCGCCCGCCGGCGCGGGGCGTCCGGCAGGCAGCCGCTTGCACAAGCCAAGATGAACATTGACTGAATAGTGATCGTTCGCTGGAAAAATATAATTCTTCCGCAGGTCCTGTTTCCAGGACTCACCCACCCCCAACTGCTGCATCCGACGGCATCGGCCGTCGTTGTGGGGGGCCTCGATGGCTGACAATGCGATGGAGCTTGGGGAAGGCGTCAGCCTTCTCGAGGCCAAGAACTTGGTCCGGTGCCTGGCGCACGAGCAGAGTTTCCTGCTGCTGTCGCCCCCCGGCCTCGGCAAGTCCGAAATGGTCTACGAGGCCGCCAGGGAGGCGGGCCTTCCGTGTCGCTCGCTGCTGGGCACGCAGATAGCGCCCGAGGATGTCAGCGGGATCCCGCGGATCGTCGGAGAGCGATCGGTCTTCTGCCCGCCGCGGATCCTCCTCCCGGAAACACCGGAGCCCTTCTGCCTCTTCCTCGATGAATTGCCGGCCTGCGCACCCGACGTGCAGAAGGCGTTCTACTCGCTTCTGCTCGAGCGGCGGCTGGGCGAGCATGCCTTGCCGCCGGGCACATGGGTGGTGGCCGCCGGCAACCGCCTGCAGGATCGCGCCCTGGTGCGGGCGATGAGCTCGGCCCTCGTCAATCGCGTCATCATCCTGCAGCTGCGCCTCGACATCGACGACTGGCTCGCCTGGGGCGAACGCGCCGGCGTGCGTGACGATATCCTCTCCTTCATCCGGACGGTTCCCGACGCGCTGATGCGTCCGGTCAGCGCCGATCCCGTGCCATTCTCGACACCGCGTGCGTGGGCCCTGCTGTCGCGGGCGCTCGATCTCATCGAGGCCGCCGGCCAGCTGACGCGGGAGACGCGACGGGCACTCGCGTTTGGCCGGCTCTCGCCCGAGGATGCCGCGGTCTTCTGTGCGCTGGCCGAAGACCGGCTTGGACGGATTCATCCGTTGGAAGCCTATCTGCGTGACCCCGAACTTCTCCCTGTCGGTGATGCGGCGAGATGGTTCATTCTCGACTGCATCCGCAACTATGTCCGGTCGGGGCGGGCTGCCGGGCTTCCCCCGCGCATGGTCAATCGCTTCCTGCGCAGCCTCTCGGCCGAGCACCAGCTGATCCTGGTGACCGACATGGTCGAGACATGGGGTGCTCTGGGCGCCGACAAGGCCATGTATGACCTGCTGCGCCGGGTGGCGGTGTCATGAGCCACGTCCTGCCTCTCCCTTCAGGCGACAAGACGACACTGGCGCGCCTCGCGCGGGGCCTGCGCATGGTGACGGCGCCACTTCCGCACCTCGCCGGTCTCGCGGCTGCCGTCCGCGTCGCCCTGGACGACGGCGTACCCTCGATGGGCATCTTTGCCTCCGGCCGGCTCGTGGCCAACCGCGGCTTCACCGCACGATTGTCGGACCGCGACCTCGTTTTCGTGCTGGCCCACGAACTTCTGCACCTCGCGCTGCGGACCCATGATCGGGCCCGAGGCGCCAGCACACTCGAGTTCAACTATGCCCACGACTACATCATCAACGATATGCTGCGGCACGCTCTCGGTGTCGAAGCCATCCCTGCGGGCGGTCTTGACATGCCCGGCGCTCGCGAGAAATCGGCCGAAGAAATCGTCATCGAGATGCGGCGGCTTGGCCACTTTTCTGGATCTCGGACGAACGTCTGGGAAGGCACCGTCGCGAGCGTCGAGCAGGTGATGGGCGCCGCGCGCCAGGCGGCTTCCGGCCGCATGGGCGACGTCCTCGACGCAGCGCGTGAACGCGAGATGTTCCCCGGCGACAGCCAAGATCAGGCAGGACAGGCGCAGGCGATCCGTGAACTCGCGAAGCGTGGCATGGGCATCGCGCGGGCCATGGGTGCCCTGAAGGCTGGGGGTGCGGGACCGGGCACTGTCCAGCGCCAGGTTCGTGCCCTGCGGGGCGCAGTTCGACCGCCTTGGCATGTGGCTTTGCAGCGATGGCTCGAGGGAGTGTCGCCCGGCGATCGCACGTTCATGCGCGCGTCGCGCCGTGGCGGCGATCGCGACGACATCGTCATGCCGGGTCGCCACCGCCATGCGATGCTGCTCAATGTCGTCATCGACACGAGCGCGTCGATGAGCGACGAGATCCCCCACGCGCTGGGTGCCATCGCCGACTTCTGCGAGGTGGCAGGCGTCGACGAGATCCGCGTCGTCCAGTGCGACACGGCCGTGACCGCGGACGCCGTGCTCTCGCCGGCCGAACTCGCCGAGTACGAGGTGCGTGGGTATGGGGGCAGTGACCTGTCGCCGGCCCTCAACGCGTTGGCCGAGGATCCCCGCGTAACGGCAATGGTCGTCATCACCGACGGGGACATCACCTATCCGGACGATCCCCCGCCCTATGCCGTGCTGTGGGTGGTGCCGGGGGACACGACCACCTTCGCTCCCCGCTACGGGCGGGTTGTCACCATGCCGAAAGGAACCGCGTCATGAAGGCCGTGCAGGAACTCGTCGCCTATTTCGAACAGCGCGGGCAAATCTCCCGTCGGATGCTGCGCCGGCTCCTCGACCAGGGCTATGTGGCCTCCGATGCTCCGCCGACGATGAATGGCCTGTGCGATGTCGCCGGCACCACGTTCTACTTCCGCGTGACGGGGACGCTCGACGGCACGGTGTGGGGCACCGACAGCTACACGCGCGATTCCTCGCTGGGCGCCGCTGCGGTCCACGCAGGGCTTCTCAAGCCAGGCCAGACGGCTGTCCTGCGCGTGACCGTCGTGCCCGCGCTTCAGGCCTATCCAGGCACGACCCGCCACGGCGTGACAACCACGGAGTATGGACCATTCCCGCACGCCTGGACTCTCTCGCGCATTTGATGCGCACGGACTGGCGGCCTTAGCGCCGTGTTGTGTCGTCAGAGGCCCCAAGACTTTCGGACGGCACCCGGTCGTGTCCCCAGCCGTGGGGGCGCAGATCAGCCGACTGTGGGCAGCTTCGGTTCCAATAGATCGCATGCAATCCGGCCTCAGCGGCCAGCTGTTCGATCAGCGACCGATGGACAAGCGAAAAGGTCGACACCGACTGGCATCGGCCTGGTTTGGCTGGCTGTCTCCGGCACTTCCGGACGCCACCGGACGGCGGGGACTTGAGCCAGACCGCAGATCTGTCGACGATGCGGACGGAGAGCCGGTGTGCAGAGCGTATCTGCGCGGCCGAAAGACTGTTTCAGGCAGGAGAGACGGACCATGCTGACCAAGCGCGATCTGCTTCGGACCGTTGCCGCTGGGGCGCTCGCAACCCCTGTCCTCGTCGCTGGGGCCACGCAGGCGCAGCTGGTCTCGGGCCGGCCGTTGTTCCTGCAGGCCAAGGACATCGCCGAGGCCGGTTTCATCTACGGCCTGCCGATTGTTACGGCCTACGGCGCCCTCTTTGAATTTGCCGTCGACAAGCAGTCGGGCCAGTACAAGGCGCCGCTCAACGTCCTTTTCAACGAGGCGCGGGTCTTCACCTCCCAGGATACGGCCGTCGTCACGCCGAACAGTGACACGCCCTATTCGTTCGTCTGGATGGATCTGCGCACCGAGCCGATGGTCGTGTCGGTCCCCGACATCGACCCCAAGCGCTACTATTCGCTGATGCTGTGCGATCTCAACACGTTCAACTTCGGCTATGTCGGCAGCCGCGCCACCGGCAATGGCGCCGGTAGCTACATGGTGGTGGGTCCCGAGTGGCACGGGCCGACCCCGGCCGGCATCAAGAAGGTGTTCCGCGCGAGCTCCTATTTGTGCGTCGGCCTGTTCCGCACCCAGCTGTTCGATGCGGCCGACATCGACAACGTCAAGAAGGTGCAGGCGGGCTACAAGGTCCAGCCCTATTCGGCCTTTGCCGGACAGCCGGCCCCGACCCAGGCACCCGCGATCGCCTTTCCGAAATTCACGAAGGACCTGGCGAAGACCGAGTTCTTCGCCTTTCTCGATTTCGCGCTGCAGTTTGCGCCGGCGCTGCCCGAGGAAAAATGGATCCGCGAGCAACTGGCCCGCATCGGCGTCGGTCCCGGCAAGGCCTTCGACTTCAGTGCGCTTTCGCTTGTCGACAAGGCCGAGATCCTTCTCGGCATGAAGCAGGGACAGGACAAGGTCGCGGCGGCGGTCGAGGCCCTCGGCAAGGACATCAATGGCTGGCGCGTCGGCTCGGCCTTTGGCGACGCCGCCTTCTTCCACGGCGACTGGTTGTTGCGCGCCGCCGCCGCACAGGCCGGCATCTTCGGCAATGACGCCGAAGAGGCGATGTATCCGATGGCCAAGAACGATGTCGATGGCCAGGCGCTGGATGGTTCCAAGGCGAACTACACCCTGACCTTCCCGCCCGGCCAGCTGCCGCCCGTGAACGCGTTCTTTTCCGTCACCATTTATGACGGCAAGACACAGCTGCTGATCCAGAACCCGATCAACCGCTACCTCATCAACTCGCCGATGCTGCCGGACCTGAAGACCAATCCGGACGGATCGCTGACCTTCTACATCCAGAACAAGTCGCCAGGTGCCGTCAGGGAGGCCAACTGGCTGCCCGCGCCGGATGGCCCGATCTACCTGGTGATGCGGCTCTACTGGCCGAAGGTGACCCCGCCATCGATCCTGCCCCCCGGCGAGGGCACCTGGCAGCCACCGGGGATCCGGCGAGTCTCCTGAACGGCACAAGCACCGAGGTGCCGTCCACCACCGGCTGGACCGCGAAGCGGGCTGGCCGTGCCGGGTTGGTCAATGATACGCTTCATGCAGGTGCATCAGAGTGCGTGTCATGGTTTCGGCATCTCCTCCGTGTTCAGCTCGCTCTAACTCATCCCGGCTGAAGGCCCGGGCGCATCGCTAGCGCCCGCATGAGAAGGGGTTGCGCCCTATCCACATCTGGGCTCCCGATGTGCGCCCCCACCCTTGCCCTTGAGTTCGCCATTGCGGTGATCAAGCGTGACGGAGCCTTGTCGTGACGCTGGAGCGCAGAATGGCACCGATCGCGCGACGCGCAGCGCTTCTCTTCGTGGCATGGATCATTCTAGGACGCGCCGGCCCCGTCGATCTCGTGGTCGGTCTTGGCGTGGCGGTGTTGGTCGCCTGGACAAGCCTCGCGCTGATTCCGTCTGCGCACCAAGCCGTCAGCGTGCTGGGGTTCATCCGGTTTGCACTGCGCTTCGTCGCCCGCTCGCTGATTGCCGGTGTTGACGTGGCAGGTCGCGTTCTTGGGCCTCGCGTCCGGGTGCAGCCGGGCATCAGCACGGTAAACTGCGTCGTTCCGCCCGGCGTGATGCGTCAGTTCTTCAGTTCAGTGTCCAGCCTCCAGCCCGGAATCTTGCCTCTCGGTGGGGATGGGTCGTCCATCCGCGTTCATTCTCTCGACATCACCGGACCGGTAGAAGCGGATATTGCGGCTGAAGCCGCGGCCTTCCTGGCGATGTACCGGACCAGCGCGCGATGATCGCGGTTTATCTCGGCGCAGGGTTCGTCATACTCCTGGCCTCGGCGGTCGGGCTGCTGGTCGTCCGGCCGCGCTCGATGGCCGAACGCATGCTCGCGATTCAGCTAATCGGATCGTCCGTGGTGGCGGTGTCGCTGCTCCTGTCGGTGGCGACAGCCAACCCGGCCCTTCTCGACGTCGCCTTGCTGGCGGCCCTGCTCGCCGCGTTCTCCGCATGCGCGCTGCGCCTTGCGACGGTCGTTCCGTCGCGACCGCCCGAGTGAGGCGACCATGCCCGATCCAGCCAATCTCGTGACCATCTTGGCGCTCCTGGCGAGCGTGTTCTTCTTCGTTGCCGGATCTGTCGGCCTTGTGCGGATGCCCGATACTCTGACCCGGATTCATTCGCTGACGAAGGCTGACAACATCGCCCTCGGGTTCATCGTCGTTGCGCTCCTGCCGCAGGTCGGCAGTGCCGCGGACGCCGCCAAGATCGTCGCCGTCTGGGTGCTGGTACAGGTCAGTTCAGGCGCAGTGGCCCAACTCATGGGTGAGGTTGCCCTGGCCGAACAGGCGATGACACCCGGTGGCCTCGACCAGCCCGACGACGGCCGGAGTGCAGGCGCATGAGCGTGGCATTCGACGCCGCTCTTTGCCTCCTTGTGGTCCTCGCTGCCATCCGCGTCGTGGCGACGACGGATCTCCGCGCGGCCATCGGCGGGTTCCTCGCCTTTGGTATGCTGCTGGCGCTCGTGTGGATCCGGCTGGAGAGCGTCGATATCGCGCTCACGGAGGTCGCCGTGGGCGGTGGTCTCACGACCATCGTCATCCTGCGCGCCATCGCGCGCGCGCCGTCGGACCATTCATCAACGACCGGCTCATCAGCGACGTGGGGCGCCCGGGCTGCCGTCGGCGTGATGTGCGCGGCGGTGACGCTGGGGCTGTTCGGTGTCCTTCTCACTTTGCCGGACCCGGCACGGTCCATCGCGCCCTATGTCGCCCAGAACATGCCGGCGACGGCACTTGGAAACCCGATTGCCGGTGTTCTGATGGTCTTCCGGGCCATGGACACGGTGCTGGAGACGGTCGTCGTGCTGCTCGCCCTGATCGGCGTCTGGGCCATGCTTCCGCAGCACCGGCTCGCGGAGCTGCCGGGACCGCTGGCCCCTGGCAGGGCCCCGGAGCCCGTGGTCTTTCTGGCACGGGCGCTCGTGCCGTTCGGTCTGTTGTTTGGCGCCTACCAGGTGTGGGCCGGAGCCGATGTTCCGGGCGGCAAGTTCCAGGGCGCGGCGGTGCTGGCGTCCATGGGCCTGCTTCTGATGATGGCAGGCGTCATCAGCGCGCCGGCAGCGACCAACACCAGGCTGCGGGTGTTGCTACTTGTCGGTCCCATCCTGTTCCTTGCGGTCGGAGTGGCCGGCTGGCCTCTTGCGGGAGCGTTTCTCGGCTATCCCGCGGGTCTCGAGAAGCCGGTCATCATCGCCGTGGAGATCGCATCCACGATCTCGATTGCGCTGGCACTGGTGATGCTGGTGCTTGGTCCCCCGGCCGGGAGTGCATCGTCGTGATCGGGTCGACCCTCTTCGCGCTGGCCGGATCCGCCCTGGTCGGCCTCGGACTGTACGGCGTCATCATGCGTGAGAACGCCCTGCATCGGATCCTGGCCTTCAACATCCTTGGCGGCGGCATTTTCCTGGTGTTCGGCTTCGCGGCTCGCCGTGGCGCAGGGGCAGGGTTTGCCGCCGATCCTGTCCCACAGGCGCTCGTCATCACCGGTGTCGTCGTCGCCTTCTCGGCGACGGCGCTGGCAACGGCGATCGTGGTTCGGCTCGCCGCCGCGCAGGCGGAAGAACGCGCCGCCGCCCCCCATGCGAAGGACGACGGGTGACGCAGGAGCACGCCTTGTCCGTCGCAGACGCCAGCGGCCGCCTGCTCATGGCGGGACTGCCGCCTGGCCCGTTGCTGGCGCTTGCGATCATCCTGCCACTGGCGGGGCTTGTTCCCCTTCTCTTGCTGGGTCCGCGCACCGGCGAAAGGGCTGCAATCGCCCTGGCCGGGCTCGGCCTGCTGCTGGCGATCCTCATCGCCTTGCAGGTCTGGTGGTCCAAAACGCCTGCACTCTATCATCTGGGAGGATGGCGGCCGCCTCTGGGGATCATGCTGCGGGCAGACGGGATCTCGGCGGGCATGCTGATCACGTCTGCGGCGGTGTTTTTCGGCATCAGCCTGTTCGCCGCCACCGGCCGCGATCGCACCAGTGCCTTCCCGCCGACATTCTGGATGCTGGCGTTGTGCGTGGCGAGCGGGCTGAACCTCGCCTTCCTGGCCGAGGATCTGTTCACGCTGTACGTGGCGCTGGAGCTGCTGACCTTCGCGGCCGTGCCACTGGTCTGCCTTGACGGGAAGGCGGCCCAGCTGAAGGCCGCATTGACCTATCTCCTCTTCGCGTTGCTGGGGTCGCTGCTCTATCTGCTTGGCGCGGTGCTGATCTATGCGAGCACGGGGACGCTCGACATCGGTCTGGCGGCCCAACGCCTGGCGGCGAACGCACCCGCGACCGTGATTGCCCTGGCGCTGATGTCCGTCGGTCTCGCGGCGAAGGCGGCGCTGTTCCCGCTCTATCTGTGGCTGCCGCCTGCCCATGCCGGCGCTCCCCCGGCCGCCAGCGCGCTGCTGTCGTCGCTCGTCATCAAGGCGCCGATCTTTCTGCTCCTGCGCATCTGGATCGGGCTGGCGCCTGCCACCCTTGCCGAGCAGGCGGCTCCGGTTCTCGCGGTTCTCGGCACCGGCGCGATCCTGTTCTGCGGCATGCGGGCGCTGGCCCAGTCGCGTCTCAAGCTGCTCATCGCGTATTCGACTGCGGCCCAGATCGGCTACGTCTTTCTGATGCTGCCGCTCGTGACCTACTCGGGCCCGCTGTCGATGCCGGAGTCGTTGGCGTGGACCGGCGGATTTCTCCATCTCGTTGCCCATGCCTTCTCGAAGGCGGCGATGTTCATCGCGGCGGGCGTGATCGCCGAAGCGCTCGGGCATGACAGGATCTCCTCCCTTGGCGGCGCCGCACAGGCGGTCCCGATCAGCGTCGCGGCGTTCGCGATTGGCGGGCTGTCGCTGATGGGACTGCCGCCATCGGGCGGCTTCATCGCGAAGGTGATGCTGCTGACCGCGGCAATCCAGCAGGGCGTTGCCTGGATCGCCGTGGTTGTCCTGCTGGGCGGCCTTCTGGCGGGCGGGTACGTGCTGCGCGTGGTGGTGTCTGCATTGCAGCGTCCGGAGGCAGATGCGTCCTTCGTCGCGATCCCGCTGAGGCGGCAGTCGATGGCCCTGGTCCTTGCCCTCGTGGCGATCGTGCTCGGGTTCATTCCGCTGCAGCCTATGGGCTTTCTAATGATCGGGCGACCATGAGCACGCCGGGGAGCACTCCTTGACGGGATCGGAAACCCTGCTGGGCCAGATCTGGGGCAGTAGCGTCGGGCCGACCGAGTCTGTGACCGCGTCCGTGCTGCTGGTGGCAAGCGTGGCCGTGCCGCTCCTCGTTGCCGCGGCCTTTGTCTCGGATGGTCTTCGCCGGCATGCGTCATGGCTGCTGCTGCTCGCCCCGATACCGGCCCTGCTGGCGGCGATCCTGTTGCGGGAGGGGACGGCGCTGGTGGTGCTGTCACCGCCTTTCCGCCTGTCGCTTGCGGTCGACACGGCGGGAGGCCTGCTGCTGGGCGGTGCGGCGATCCTGTGGCTTGCGGCGGGACGCTTCGCGGTTGCGTTCCTGCGGGCGGATCCGACATGCGACCGGTTCCTGGTCTGGTGGCTGTTCACCATGGCGGGATCCTTCGCCGTCTTCCTTGTCGCCGACCTTGCAAGCTTCTATCTCGCCTATGCGCTCGTCAGTTTCTCGGCGTTTGGGCTGGTCGTGCACGACGATTCACCGGAAGCGCGACGGGCCGGTTCGCTCTACCTCTCCCTGACGGTGCTCGGGGAGGCATTCCTGATCGCCGCGTTCGTGATGCTGGCAGCCGGCATCGACCAGGCCAATCCCCTGATCCGCGAGGCGGTTGCGGCGCTTCCGACATCGCCCTGGCGGAGCGCGATCCTGCTGCTGCTGCTGCTCGGGTTCACGCTGAAGATGGGGTTGTTTCCCCTGCACATCTGGATGCCGCTCGCCCATTCGGTGGCGCCGGCGCCCGGCTCGGCGGCGCTGTCGGGGATCGTGGTGAAGGCGGGGGTGATCGGCCTGATCCGCTTCATCCCCGAAGGGTTTCCCATGCCCGTATGGGGCATGACGCTTGCCGCGTTCGGGATGGTCACCGCCTTCTACGGCGTCGCGATCGGCCTCACGCAACGCCATCCGAAGCGGGCCCTCGCCTACTCGACCGTCAGCCAGATGGGGGTCGTTGGCGTCGTTTTGGGTGCGGGTCTTGAGACGGGCAGCGGCGTCGCGCTTCTGCTCGCCGCCTTCTACGCGTTGAACCACATGCTGCTGAAGGGATCGATGTTCCTTGCGGTGGGCCTGGCAAGCGCGGGGGGGAAGGCGGAGAAGCGCATCGGGGTATTGCTGATGGCCATGCTCGGCCTCGGTCTCGCCGGCTTCCCGCTCACTGGTGGAGCCTTCGCGAAATACGCGATCAAGGCGGCGCCCACCAGCGGTACCGTGGTGTACCTTCTGACCTTGTCGGCGGCCGGGACGGCGGCCCTCATGCTGCATGTGGTGATGCTGCTGCTGGGCGGCGACGGGAAGTCCGGCAAGAACAAGGGTCTCGTCGGTCCATGCGCAGTCCTGAGCCTGATCGGGATGGCGCTGCCGGCCGTCCTGTTCCCGGCCGTGACAGGTGTGCACCCGTCGGCTGCGCTCTCCGCCGACGCTCTGTTCGGTGCCGCATGGCCCCTTGCGCTGGGAGCCGCCCTGGCTTTGCTGGTTTACCGCCTGCGCGGCCACATTCCGCAGGTCCCGGCCGGGGACCTTTTCGTGCTCGCCTCACGCCTCGCGCCGGCTGCCGCGCGCGTGTCCGGCATGGCCGCAGATGTGGATCGTGCGCTCGGGCGATGGCAGGTCGCCGGCATCACCGTTCTGGGGCTCGTCTTGGTCCTCTCGACCGTCATGCTGGTCCAGGTCCGGTAGTCGGCCTGCGTGCGGCGTGCCGCCTGATGGTGGACAAGCTCACGGGCCCTCGCGGTGTTCCTGGGATTGGCGGTCTGGGCGAGGCTCAAGCGGGAGGCGTGACGACAACCTGTGAACCGGCGTCCAACCTTGACCCAGATCGAACTAGGAGGAAGACCTTGATTTCACGAGCCTATTGGCTAACGGGTTGGGGCCACGATTGGAAGCCGGACACGCTCCTACAAATCGTCAAGTTTCCTCGCAACTTCAGCGGACGAAGCCACTCATCTGGTGGGGTCAAAGTTGGGGTCTGACTCACATCCGCTTGCGCCAAATATGATCACGGGGCCTACTTGGAATGGTCGGCCAGGCTGTAGGGGTTGGGTAGTGTTATCACGCACGGTAGTGGCGGCAGCATTCCTTTTTAGCGGGCTAGCCGAAATGCGCGCGGACACTATTCTGCATTGCAATTTCACTCTTGAAATGCAATCAGCATCCGCTCTAAGCATGGCCAATAAAGGAGATTTATCAGAATATTTGATCGTGATAAGCGAAACTAAATCATTGGATATTGTGTTTGGGTCGTTCAAAAACTTGAAAACCTCGTTCACAGGAAATATTATTGGCACTGCGAACCGGAAGCGGGCTACATTGATCGAACACGTGATTGGCGATAATGCCTTCGTCATCTCTATCTTTTTTGAACAGAAAGAGACGCAAGGCATTCCCGCCGTGATGCATGTGCACGCTTTGGGAAGCTACGGGATCACCCAGCACCGTGGCTTCTGTCGCTGACGCACAAGCCTCCGGGCCGGCAGCCCGCAGGCGTAAAAGCCCGGTCAACGCCGCCTCTGCCCGAAGGCATGGCCCTGCCCGCGATATGCCCGGTTCGCATCGCGCGCGCGAGGCTGGTAGCAGGTCAATAACAGCGGCCGAAATTCACCGTCGCCCGCGCCCGTTTGCAGCCATGCGCCAGCCGAAACATGGACCCAAACATGGGCCGGCGATAGAAGATCAAAAATAATTGAACGGTATCAACGGTAATTGGCGGAGGAAAAGGGATACGGGCCAAATCGTCTCAGCGGGACGCTTGTTACAGAGAAATATTGCTGAGAACACCGACATAAAAGGCCGCACGCGCAGTTGTTCGCTGATGCCGTGAGCTCGACGGAAGCGTTCAACGAATGCCTTGATAGAATTTTTTCGTCGAG
>JBMOJG010000015.1:0-12191 GCA_049316925.1 Alsobacter sp.
GGACGCCTCGCCGCGGACCGGGGCGCTCGATGCCGATCCGTATACGCGCGCCGTGGTGGCGCGGCGCGGGCTGGTGCCGTTGGGGCTCGGCGAGGGCATCGCCTTCGTGGCGCACCGGGACGACAGCGGCGCGCCGCTGGTCTCTTCCTGCGACTACCGGATCGCCGGCGCGGTGCCGCAGGCCCGTGTCTGGACGTTGAGCGCGCAGGACCCGGAGGGCCGACCGCTGGCCAACCCGGTTGGCCGCTATGGCATGACGTCGGCCGAGGTGGTGCGTGATACCGATGGCGGGGTCCAGATTGCGGTGTCGCGAGAGGCGCGGGCCGGCAACTGGCTGCCGGTCGGTGATGCGCCGCATTTTGCCCTGGTGCTGCGGCTCTACGACACGGCCGTCAGCGGCAGCGGCTCGGTGATCGAGGCTGCGGCCCTGCCACGAATCCAGCGCGAGAGCTGCGGATGACGCATACCGCCCGCGACCTCGCCTATCTGGCGGTACTCGGCCTCGTGCTCGGTGCCATCGTTCACCTTGCGTCGATGCTGGCGGTTCCGGCGCTGGCGGCGCGCGACGCCGATGCGAGGCTGGCGGCGCTGGCGCCACGCCACGTGCTGACGGTGCTGCCGCCGCCCGGTGATCCGGCCAGCAACGGCCTCGACATTGCAGAGCGTGATCCCGCGGCCGTCATGGCGGTCTGCCGGTTCGACGTGACCAGCGCCCCGCTGCGGCTGCGCGCGGCGGCGGGCGATACGTTCCTGTCGCTGGCTTTCCACAGCCCGGGCAAGGGCGTGTTCTACGCCCTGACCGACCGCAGCGCCGCCCGCGGCCAGATCGACGTGATGGTGGTGACGCAGCGCCAGCTGGAGGCGCTGCAGGCCGGTGACCCCGAGGACGAGCCCGTCCGCGAACTGCGCCTGCTGGCGCCCGCGCCCACCGGCTTCGTCAGCATCCGCGCGCTGGCGCTGGAGCCCGGCCAGATCGCCGAGGCCGAGGCCACGGTGCGGGGCGTGCAGTGCGGACCCGAGGCGATGCCGGCAAGACCCGGATCGGCGTCCGCACGCCCGGGCTGAGGGATCGATGCCAGGCTGTTCGGCCTGGCCCGTTCACTTCGGCGGCAGCGGGGGCTTCTCGGCGCGCGGCGTATAGCGCACGGCGGGACCGAGGGGAGCCACCGCGATGGCGCCGCGGCCGCTGCAGCGCATGAGACCCGCCCGGTCGATCTCCAGCGCGGTGAGCTGGCGCTCCGAGCGGACCGCGTCGCGGTCGGGTGTCGCCACCACGAGACGCTCGAGCGCGAACCGGTATTCGACGATGCGGGTGTCCAGCGTCGACTGCACCCATGCGATCAACGCATCGTTCTCGGCCACGCGGGCGGTGGCCTGGTCGCGGGTCCAGGGGCCGGGATCGGCGATCGCCTCCAGCGCCCGGATGCGGACCTTGTCCATGTCGATGACCCGGCAGGACAGGGCGACGAAGGGGCCCATCAGCAGGCGGTCGGCCTCGATGAGCTCCCGCAACCTCTGATAGCGAGCGCGGGGCGAAATGTCGGGCATGGCAACGATGGCTTCGAAGGTGCGCGCCGGGTCGCCAGCGGCCGGGTCCCCTGGCGTGATCCGCGCCAGCGCAGCAGCGGCGGCCTGGCGTTCCAGACCGTTGCGGGCCTGCGGCGGCATGACGAAATGCCAGGCGCGGCGGCGCAACTCCTGCTCGTCATCGGTGAGAAGGCCCCAGGCGACGGGTTCGTCGCGCGCGTAGGCGGCGGAGCGGCCCATCGCGGGGACCACCGTATCCTGCAAGAAGCCGGGCTTCTGGCGGCCGAAATCGCCCGTCTCGGCGCAGCCGGCGAGCGCCAGCACCAACGGCAGCGCCGCGGCAAGGCGCCGGGCAGGGCCGGTGGGCAAGGTCAGACGCCGCGACGACGGCGGCGGCGCGGTCCGCCCTCGCCGGCCGACGGTCGTGGCGGCTCGGAGCCGCGCTCGTAGCGCACGCCGGTGAACAGCAGGATGCGCCCAAGCGCCTCGCCGGCCGCGGGCCGCGGTCTGCGGGGTCCCCGGGCAGGTGGTGCGAAAGGCAGGATTCGGCCCATCAACCCTCTCCTCGATACGGCCCGATCAGGCATCAGACCGTGTGCCCACAAAGACCGGGTTTGGTTAACGAGCGGTTACGCTGATGGTTCGCGATGGCACGAACACACGCCGCCACTCTGTGGTGCGGGCGGATTGCGGCACAGAGGTCACACCTCAGGCGGCGCACGGGCGCCGGACGCCTCATCAAGCGTCGAGCTTCCAGAAGATGGACCGCAGAAAAGTGCTTCATCGGATCAAGGTTAACGACCCGTTAACGATCGCCACCTAGCCTTCAGATATCCTTCAGTTGCTGATTCCCGCGAAGCGAGCATCCAACGCATGGCCACCATGACGCCTCCGGAACTGCGCGGCCTGCTTGCCATTGCGCGCGAGGAAGGGCTCGACATGAAGCCCGTCCTGCTGCGCATCCTGACCGACCTGTATGTGGCGACACCGGCCCACAGCCCCGACGAGATCGCCCAGTTCCGGGAGATCGCCGGAACCCTGATCCCCGAGGTCGACAAGGAGACCGCGCTGATCGTCGCCTGCAAGCTGGCCGAATATCCGGCCACTCCGCTGAGCGTCGGCCAGGCGCTGATCGAGCGCCGCGACGACAGCTCGCGCATCATCCTGGCGGATGCCGCCTGGCTGCCGCGGCCGCTGCGGGTCATCGCCGCGACCGGCCCGGACCGGGTCCGTGCCGCCGCCGTCGCGGCCCGCACCGACCTCGACGACGACCTGATCCGCAACCTGATCGAGCGCGACGATCCGCTGATCGACGTGACGCTCGCCGCCAACACCGCCATCGTCCTGCCGGCCGACATACGCGAGCTGCTTCTCGCCCGAGGCCGTGAAGAGGCCGCCACCGCCAAGGCACTGCTGACCCGGACCGACATCACCGGCGCCGACAAGGCGGTGTTGTTCCTCGCCGCCGACAAGCAGGCGCGCCGGCAGGTCATCGAGGAGGCCGAGCGGCTGGCCGCACTGTCTGGCCGCATGCGCACCCTGCGGATCGCTCCCGACGATCTGGTCGTGCCGCTCGAGACGGCCGCGATGGGACGCGACGACGAGGCCTTCGTGTCGATCCTTTCGCTGGCGCTGGGAACGTCGCCCGGCAAGGTTCGACGCCTGCTGGCCGACCGCTCCGGCGAGCCGCTGGCGCTGGCGCTGGTGGCGCTCGGCGTCCCCGACGAGGTCGCCGCCCGCATCTTCATGTTCCGCGACCCGATGATCGGGCACTCGACCGAGCGGGTGTTCGCGCTGGTCGATCTCAGCCGGCGCGTCTCGCCGGGTGCCGCCGAGCGGATCATCGCGGGCATCCTCGGCGGGACCGCCGGAGCGACGCCGCGCACCGCGACGCATGTGCCGGCGTCCGACCAGACTGCGACCGGCGTGCGCCCCGGCGCGGTCCCACAGATGGCCGTGCCCGAACGGCGGACTATCGTGGACGGCGTCGCCAGAGCCAGCTGAGACGGCGCTGTTCGCCCCATCGGCCCGGACACGCCCTGCGTCAGGGCGTCTCGACCTCGTCGAGACGCGACAGGCCTGCCCGATCCTCGGCCTCGACGATCCACAGATCCGAATCGAAACGCAGCTCGCGCGCGAGCCGCTCCTCGGCCGCCTCAGCCGCAATGGTTTCAGTGTCGTGCAGCCGCACGAAGCGCCGGCTCGCGTCGTCGTCCAGCACCGCCTGCGGGGCGGGACCATAAAGCGCGCAGGTGCCATCGAGGCGGTCGACCTTGACGAAGATTGCCCCGGCCTCGGCCGCGCCGCGCCGACGCAGCACGGCGGGCACATTGTCGACCTGGCAGCGCCGGATATAGGCGGAGACGAAGATGTCGGAGCGCAGCCGCACCCCGGCTCAGTCCAGCGCCATGCCGGAGACCGCGGCGAGTTCGCGCGCCGTGCGGCCGGCGATCTCGCCGGTGACGGGCAGCTTGCGGTCGCGCTCGAAGCGTTCGACTGCAGCCCGTGTGCCCGCACCCATCAGGCCGTCGGCCTTCAGCGGACCGTAATTGAGCTTGTTGAGGGCGCGCTGACCGGCGACGACGGTGCGGTTGGTGTCGGCAGCCGGCGCCTGGCCGCCGCCGCGCAGCATGTCGCCGATGGCGTCCCGCGATGCGGCCGCGGGAACCGGGACAGGAGCCGGCCGGGACGGACGCGCTGCCTCGGCCGCAGGGGCCACGGGGGCGGCGGCCAGGGTCGCCGGACGAACCGGCGGCAGGACTGCCGGCACCTGGGCAGTCGTCGCCGGCATCACGGCGGTGAGCGGCGCATCGGCAGTGCGGAAGAAGGGCGCGGGGTGAC
Source organism: Alsobacter sp. (assembly GCA_049316925.1). GTDB lineage: Bacteria > Pseudomonadota > Alphaproteobacteria > Rhizobiales > Beijerinckiaceae > Alsobacter. The sequence goes on from JBMOJG010000015.1 coordinate 4,369, forward strand.
GCCCCTCCTGCATGGCCAGCGCATTCAGCACGATGCCGACCGCAAAAGCGGCCGAGGCCGCGCCGACGATGGTGCGGCCGGGGTTGCGCAGCAAAGGCGCCAGCGCGGCGAACCGCGACGGCTTGCGGCTGCCCTGCGCGGCGCGGCGGGGCCGCACCGTCTGGCTGAGGACGAAATCATGGTCGCTGCGGGCAAGGGCTTCAGGCACTTTTCTTCACCGGTTCGACAGGAGCGGAGGCCGCGCCGGGGCGCGGGGCGGATGACGGGATGCGGCCGGAGACGGGCGCCAGCCGGACTCGTGTATCGAGGCCGAGGCGAACGGTGACCCGCGTACCGCAGCCCGGAGTGCTTTCAATCGCAAGGGTCCCGGCGTGCAGATCGACGAGGCCGCGGACGACGGACAGGCCAAGGCCAGTTCCCTCGTAGGGACGGTCGTAGCTGCCGCGGGCCTGGAAGAACGGCTCGCCGACGCGGGCAAGATCATCGGGCGCGATGCCGATCCCGGTGTCGGTAACGACAAACGACATCAGTTCGCCCTCGCGACGCACCGTGATGCCGACCCGGCCTCCGGGCGGCGTGAACTTCACGGCATTCGACAGCAGGTTGATGAGGATCTGCTTGCAGGCCTGGCGGTCTGCAATCAGCGGCGGCAAGTCCTCCGGAACATCGACCGCGATGGCGACGCCGGTCTCCTCGGCCTTGAGGCGGACGAGTTCGATGGAGGCCGCGATGAGCCGGGACGCGTCGAAGCCCTCCGGGTGAATCGGGAACGTGCCGGCATCGATGCGCGACATGTCCAGCAGGGTGTTGACGACGCCGAGCAGATGCTCGCCCGAGACGTGGATGATCCGGGCATAATCGGCGCGGCGCGGATCGCCCTGCGGGATGAGGCACTCGTCCTTCAGCATCTCCGAGAACCCGATGATCGCGTTCAGCGGCGTACGCAGTTCGTGGCTGACGGTGGCCAGGAACCGGTCCTTCAAGGCGTTGGCGGCCTCGGCCTGGCGGCGGGCGTCGGTCGCCTCGGTGTCGTGGCGCTTCTGGGCCGTGCAATCGCGCAGCAGGCAGACCAGTTCGCCCTGGCCATTGTCACTCTCGATCCGCCGAACGCGCATCTCGATCCAGACGAACATGGGCGCGCGGCCAGGCTCCGGTTCGCCATGGCGGACCCGCACTGTCGCGCACACCATGCCGCGGGACGTTGTCGCATCGGCCAGGGTCATCAGGAACTGCGGCCTGTCGCCGACATGGACGCGCTCGAACAGGCCGCGCCCGGCCAGCGCCGACGGTGCCGCGCCGAGCAAAGCCTGGGCCGCCGGGCCGGCCTGGATGACGGCGCCATGCAGATCGTGGCGCGTCATGAGATCGCCGAAGCCTTCGACGAGAAGCCGGTTCTGCGCCGCCAGGCGACGCTCGCGCAGCCCACGGACGCGCTCCTCGCGCATGCTGAGCAGGGCGAGTGCGGTCGCAAAGGCAAGGAACGACAGATGGATGCCGAGGATGGCAACGGCCGCGCCCGTCGTGGCACCCGTCGCCGCAGCCGTTGCGAGCAGGGCCGCAACGCACATTGCGACGGCAAGACGCACCGCCGATGCGCTGGCGACAACCCCCGCCTCCATGACCAGCAGCGGAGCAGCGGCAAGTGCCGGGGCGAGAAGTCCCTCACCGGTGATCGCTGCGCCGGCAACAAGCCCTGCAGCGCCGTACAGGGACGCCGAATGGGCGGCGTGCAGCGCCCCCGTCCGGATGCACCAGAGCGCCGCGAGAGCCTGACCGACAAGACCCAGGACAAGGCCGGCGGCAACGGGATCGATGGCGCCGCGGACCGCGAGGGTCAGGGGAATGAAGGCGAGCCCGGCGGCAGCGATGGCAAGGCGCGTGCCGATGAACCAGGCATGCCTCGGGCGCGCCGCGGGATCGGCTTCGGCCGCCGGGTGCACCAGCGCTTCAAGCTGTCGCCCGATCGCTTGCAGGGGCCGCCGCATGCTCAACTCACACCTGCACGGCTGCGCCGCACACTCCTCACCAGCAGATCGGGAGCATGGCAGTGGTGGCTTAAGCGAACACTAAGCCACGGGACCAAAACGAGTCTGCCGCCCGCACGACACAGCGACCCGTCAGCATGGTGAACATGGCGTCACCAGGCCGGGTTGACGCGCCGTTAAGCCAGGCCGGGCAGGATGGCGATGTCGCAGCCACGGGTCGAGACGCTATGGGCTTCCTCTTCCGCACACTCGTGGTGGTGGCCATTATCTGGGCAGTCTCGCCGTTGCGGCCGGGCGACGGGCCGGCCGAGGCCCTTGACGCCGCGCAGGCGCTTGCCTCGAGCCCCGCAGAACGGGCACTCGGCGCCGCCGCGGCGCTGTGTGCCCGCGACAGTGCCGGCTGCACGACGCTGGGACTCGACACCCTGCAGCGCGCCCTGCGTCCCGACGACATCGGCAGCACCGCGTCGAACCGGCGCGAGACCGCCCCCCAAACCGCCACCAGCGGCCGCATCGCCCGCCCCTGAGGCCGGGCCGCGGCGTCCCGCCGCTTCCCTCCGGGTGAAAATGCTGTATCTGCCGATCGTGGGCCCGTTCACCGGCGGGCCGCCGCCGACCGGGACGCGCCATGGCCGAGACGCTCGACGACATCATCGCCAATTTCGAGTTCCTGGACGACTGGGACGACCGCTACCGCTATCTCATCGAACTGGGACGGACGCTGGAGCCGCTGCCGGACGCGGCTCGCAACGACGCCAACAAAGTGCGGGGCTGCGCCAGCCAGGTGTGGCTGGAGACGTGCGTGGAGCCAGGTCCGTCCGGGCCGACGCTGCTGCTGCGTGGTGACAGCGATGCCCATATCGTGCGCGGCCTCGTCGCCCTCGTGCTGGGCCTGTATTCCGGCCAGCCGGCTGCGGCGTTCGACCCCGGCGCGGCGACGGCCCTGTTCCAGCGCCTCGGACTGTCCGAGCACCTGACCCCGCAGCGATCGAACGGCGTGCGCGCCATGGTCGACCGGATCCGCAGCGACGCCGCGGCGGCGAGCGCACCCTGATCCGACGGGACCGTCAGGCCCCGTCGCGCCCGTCCGTGCCAGCGGATCCGGCCCCATCCGCGCCGTCGGCATCACCGGCTGGAATCGACCAGGCGCGGATCCCTTGCGACGTGGCCGGGCCGCGGATCTCGCGGCTGTCGCCGTAGTGAGCGGCCAGGCGCGCAAGGGCGATGCCGAGCACCACCTTGGCCGAACGAGCGGGCCAGGCCCGCTCCTTCTCGACCTGCTCGAGCCCCTTCAGGAACCCGCAGACATCGACCAGCAGGCCTGAGAGATCAGGCCCCACGGCGACAAGCGCCCGGCGTACCCGCTGGCGCGCCGACAGTGCGGCATCGGCGGCGGCGGCCGGTGCGCCTCCTCCCGTTCCGGCGGCAAGGCCTGACCAGTCGGCGGTGACACGCGGCAGCATGGCGGCAGCGGTGAGGTCGACCCGTAGCCGTTCGCCAGCCCGCAGCGCCACGGCATCGACGAGCGGCCTCCCGTCACGGCCGGTGCGGCGGGCCAGCCAGGCGAGCGGGCTCTCGGCCGCATCCCGCAGGACGGCGCGAACCGGCTCCCCGGGCTCGTGCAGATCGCCGATCTCGAGAGGCGTGTGCTGGGCCAGGAACGCGAGGCCAGGCGGTGCCGCCATCCGGCGGCGACGGGCCTCGCCCTCTTCGGTCGCCAGCAGTCGGCCATCAGAGGCGCGTCGCGCCAGGCCTCGGGCAAGCAGCAGCGCCGCCGCGGCAGCCGGCGCGGTGGCGCAGGGGAGGCGTGCCAGCAACGCGCGGGCTGCCGCAGGCAGGCGGGACGACGGATCGGGCGCAGGCGGGTTGGAAAGGACAGGGTTCGGACGGCGCGTGGGGCTCATGTCATCCTCCGTGAGAAGGATGGCTTATTGTCCTATTCATACAATATCAAGGACTTTTGTCCTTTTTTGAAAAACCAACCGAAAGGGCGCCGGATGGGTCTCCGGCGCCCTTTCAAATCCAGGGTCGAAGGAGCCGGCCGCAGCCGGCCCGGATCACTTGGCGCGCTTGCGGCGCTGTTGGCCAAGGCCCATCTGCTTGGCGAGGTCCGACCGGGCCTGCGCGTAGTTCGGCGCAACCATCGGATAGTCGGCTGGCAGACCCCACTTCTCACGGTATTCTTCGGGAGACATGTTGTACTGGGTGCGCAGGTGGCGCTTCAGCGACTTGAACTTCTTGCCATCCTCGAGGCAGACAATGTAGTCGGGGGTGATCGACTTCTTCACGGCAATGGCGGGCTTCGGCGCTTCGGCGGGAGCCTCGACGGCACCGGTGGAAACGCGCATGAGCGCGGTGTGGATCTCGCCGATCAGACCGGGAAGATCACCCACGGCCACGGAATTGTTGCTGACATAGGCCGACACGATATCGGCGGCCAGTTCGATGTAGTTCGGCGTGTTCATTTCATCACCCATGATGTGGCAGCCCCCTGCTCAACCTTTTTGTGATCTTCTTAAAAATGCCGTGGCGATGCGCCGCAACTGGTCCGCCGCGATCGTCTCGACTGGTTCGATGAGCTATCCGCGCGGACTGGTGTTCGCCCCGTTAACCGGAGACTTGCCCGAACCTTAAGGTCGTCCATCGCTTCAACTCAAACCGAGGACTAATTCAACGGCCAAAGTTCCGCAAGTTGAAATTCACGATTTCCGTATCGGAACTAGTGATAGCGGCCGGAAACACTTCGCTACATCGCCGATCACATCGGTTCGACCGGCTGCGTCATGGCGCTCCACGGTCGCACCACAGGCTGAGCGGATCGGCCATGCCCTTGTCCGATTCGACCAACTCCCCATATTTCCGCAGGAAGCCTGAACCGGAGCGCAGTTGATGAACCCGTCGTCACCGACCCCGAAGATCGTGAAGACCGATGCGGAGTGGCGGGCTCAGCTCACGCCTGACCAGTATCGCGTGACGCGGCAACACGGGACCGAGCGCGCGTTCACCGGCCCACTCCTCGAAGAAAAGCGCGAGGGCACCTATCTCTGCGTGTGCTGCGGCGCGCCCCTGTACAGCTCCGAGACGAAATTCGAGAGCGGATCGGGCTGGCCGAGCTTCTTTGCCCCTGTCGGGCCGGAGGCGGTGGCAGCCCACGAGGACCGCTCCTTCATGATGCGGCGCACCGAGATTCGCTGCGCAGCCTGCGATGCCCATCTGGGGCATGTCTTTCCGGATGGACCGCAGCCGACCGGCCAGCGATTCTGCATGAACGGCCACGCCCTTCGCTTTGAGCCCAAGGCCTGAGATGACGCGCAGCGTGCCGCCGCAGGCCGAGCGTCGCCCGGTCGAAACCACCGTCCACGGCCAGGTCCTGCGCGACGAGTTCGCCTGGCTCCGCGCGCCGAACTGGCAGGAGGTCCTGCGCGACCCCGGCCGGCTGCCGGCCAACATCCGCGCCCATCTGGTGGCGGAAAACCGCTATGCGGAAGAGGTGCTGTCGCCGCTTGCCGGACTGCAGGAGGCCTTGATCGGCGAGATGCGCGGCCGGATGCGCGAGGACGACAGCAGCGTCCCGGTGCTCGACGGACCGTTCGCCTACTTCACCCGGTTCCGCACCGGCGGACAGCGGCCGCTGGTGATGCGCAGCCGGCGCGACGGATCCGACGAGACGGTGCTGCTCGACGGTGATGCGCTGGCGGCAGGGCAACCGTTCTACCATCTCGGCGCCCGCGCCCACACCGACGACCATCGCCTGCTGGCGTGGAGCAGCGACGCGACGGGGTCGGAATTCTACACCATCCGGGTCCGCAACACGGCCACGCTCGAGGACCTTCCCGACGTGGTGCCGGAGGCCAGCGGGCGGATCGTGTGGGATGCCCGCGGCGAGAGCTTTCTCTATGTGCGGCTCGACGCGAATCACCGGCCGCTCCGGGTCTTCCGCCATGTGCTTGGAACGGATGCGGCGAGCGACGCCCTCATCTATGAGGAGACCGCTCCCGGCTGGTTCGTCTCGCTCGACCGCTCGCAATCGGGCCGCTTCTGCTTCATCGAGACCAGCGACCCCGACACCACCGAGGTCCGGGTCATCGACCGGGATGAGCCGGACGGCCCGGTGCGGCTGATCGAGCCGCGCACGCCGGGCCTGCGCTACGAGGTCGAGCATCTGGGTCCCGACTTCGTGATCCTCACGAATGCGGATGGGGCCGAGGACTTCAAGATCGTCACGGCGCCGCTGGATGCCCCCGGGCGGGCGCAGTGGCGCGATCTGGTCAGTCACCACAAGGGGCGAATGATCCTGTCGATCCTGCCGCTCGGCCAGCGCCTGGTGCGCAGCGAGCGCGAGGAGGCTCTGCCCCGCATCGTGATCCGCGAGGCCTCGGGCTCGGAGCACGCCATCGCGGTGGCGGAGGAGGCCTACGCGCTCCGCGTGCAGCCCGGGCTGGAGGCCGCGACCGACCAGCTGCGCTTCGTCTACTCATCGATGACGACGCCGGCGGAAACCTTCGACTACGACATGTCCACCCGCACCCGCCGGCTGCTGAAGCGGCAGGACGTGCCGTCTGGACATGCCCCGGAGGACTACGTGACGCGCCGGCTGGTTGCCGTGTCGCATGACGGTGCGCAGGTTCCGGTGTCGGTGCTGCACCGGCGCGGCCTGATCCTGGACCATGCGGCGCCCTGCCTGCTGTACGGCTACGGATCCTACGGCTATGGGCTTGATGCCGATTTCGACCACCGCGTGCTGTCGCTGGTCGACCGCGGGTTCGTGTTCGCAGTCGCGCATGTGCGCGGCGGTACGGAGAAGGGCTGGAGCTGGTACACCACCGGCCGGCGGGGGCAGAAGACCAACACGTTCCGCGATTTCATCGCGGCCGGCGAGCTCCTCGCATCCGCAGGCTTCACCCGCCGCGGCCGTATCGTCGCGCAGGGGCGCAGCGCCGGCGGCATGCTGATGGGCGCCATCGCCAACATGGCGCCGGACCTGTTTGCCGCAGTGATCGCCGAAGTGCCCTTCGTCGACGTGCTGACGACGATGCTGGACGGCAGCTTGCCGCTGACACCGCCGGAATGGCCCGAATGGGGCAATCCCGGCGCCAGCGCGGAGGATTTCGCGACCATTGCGGCCTATTCGCCGGTCGACAGGGTCGCAGCCCAGTCCTACCCGGCGATCCTCGCCGTCGGCGGGCTCACCGATCCCCGCGTCACCTACTGGGAGCCGGCCAAGTGGATCGCGCGGCTGCGGGCGACCGCCACGGGCGGCGGCCCCTTCGTGCTGCGCATCGACATGGAATCAGGCCATGCCGGCGCATCAGGCCGGTTTGACCGGCTGCACGAGGTGGCGCTGTCCTATGCGTTCGCGTTTGGTGCCGTGGGGGGCAAGCTCGAGGGCTGATCGCCCGGCGCGATGCGCTCGCCGCCCTCACCGGTCTCGACAAAATGTCGCAACGCCGCCATCGAGGGGAAGCGATGGCGGCCGTCGTCCATCTCGGCCTCGATGCTGCCGTCCGAATACATCAGGTAGGTGTTGCCCCCCGACGCATAGGTCCGCAGCAGATGCGGCGCAGTGTCCGTTCCGACCTCGGCCGCGAAATCCTCGAAGAGATCCGGGTCGGGATTGGCCAGTTCAGGATCGTCCAATTCGATCGGCTCGTCCAGCGCGGGCGCACCGTCGGACGGCTCCGGCAAGGCGGGCGGGGGATCGCGGAGATCCGCACTGTCGCCGTGATCGTCAGGATCCCTCATGCCATCCCGCGCCTCGGCCGGCAGCCCAGCGGCTGTCGCCGCAGCGGGCTGCGCGGCCATGGCGACGGCCACCGCGGCCCCGCCCAGAACCGCGCC
>JBMOJG010000016.1:0-11783 GCA_049316925.1 Alsobacter sp.
TGTGCATCAGGCCGTCGCCGCGCACCTCCGGTTCGACCCGGTAGTTGCGGCCCTTGGCCTGGGCACCCAGCACCGCATCCGCGGTCGTGACCGGGGGCTCCTCGAAAGCACGTGCAGCTGGCGTCCAGGCAAAGAACAATGCGGCCGCCACGAAAGCCGACAGCCGGGGCGTTGTGCGTTCCATCGTGCAAGTCTCCGAATCAAAGCCCCGAACCGGCGTCACCTGGATGGATGGGCGAAGCCGATTCCCGGGTCAATCTCGTCGATCCGCATCGTGTGATGCTGCGATTGAACTGGAGCATCTTTCCGGATCATGAGGTGACGCCATGACCAGCAGCTCGGATACCGCTTCATGGATCGGTGAGGCACATCAGCGTTGGACGTGCGGCGATGCCTGCCCTGACGACGGCCCACCGTCGCTGTCATTTAAATTCATTCTCCCAATGAATTTTATTGCGCCGACCTACGTTACTTCGCACGGAACGTGGCACTCGACATCCGGAGAAGGATGAATTACGAAACATCCAAGTTATAATAAACCTAGTTAAATAAAATCAGGAAATCAATCATGAGCATGAACATCGTTGCTGCGATAACACAATTCCTGACGCCTGACATGATCGCGAAGATCGCGTCCGCGCTCGGGGTCGACAAGTCGCTTGCCGGAAAGGCGATCAGCGCCGCCGTGCCGAGCCTTTTGGGAGGCCTCGCGGGTGTGGCCGGGACGCAGGATGGCGCGCAGAAGCTCTATCAGGCCGTCACGCAGCAGCAACCGGGTGTACTCGACAGCCTCGCCGGCATGATCGGTGGATCGGGGCAGACCTCGCTGGTCGAGACTGGCACCAAGACGCTCGGCTCGCTTCTCGGACCCGCGGCTTTGTCGGGGCTGGGCGACGCGCTGACCAAGTATTCGGGCCTGGGGGGCACGGCGAGTTCGTCGCTGTTGGGCCTCCTCGCTCCGGTGGTCATGGGAACACTCGGCAAGCAGGCCAGCGCAGGGTCGCTGAATGCCGGCAGCCTGGCGAGCCTTATGGCCTCGCAGAAGACGAACATCAGTGCTGCTCTTCCGTCCGGCTTCGCGGACATGCTCGGCGGCACGGGATTGCTGAACAGCCTTGAAGCGGGTGTGACGGGCGCAAGCGACGCTGCCCGGACGGCTGCACATGCGGTGTCCTCGAACGCTGAACGCGCGGTCAAGCAGGCCTCCGGTTTTCCCGGCTGGGCACAATGGGCCTTGCCCGTCGTGGTGATCGCGGCTCTCGCCTGGTGGTTCATGGGCAACCGTGCCTCGAACGTGGTGGAACAAGCCAAGACCGCTGCGACCCAAACCTCTCAGTCGGCCCAGACCGCGGCGGACGCTGCCAAGTCTGCCGCCACCCAGGCGGTCCAATCGCTGCAGAACCTGGTCGTGGGCGGGGTCGATGTCGGCTCGTCGGTCCAGAAGGCAGCCGAAGGCTTGAAGACCGCCCTTCAGGGCGTAAAGGACGTCGACACGGCAAAGGCCGCGCTGCCCACCCTCCAGGATGCCACCGCACAGCTCGACAAGCTCGGCGGCTTGGTAAGCCAGCTTCCTGCGGGCGCCAAGACGGCTATTGCGGCGTTCCTCACCTCCGTGCGGCCGTCGCTCGACGAGGCGCTTAACAAGGTTCTGGCAATTCCTGGCGTATCGGCGGTGGCCAAGCCCACAATCGACACGATCAAGGCCAAGCTGGACGCCTTGACCAAGGCATGACCCATGCGACCGTCCCGGCATTTCTGCTTGGGACGGTCCAACACGTTGCGATCGAAATTGTGGGAGAATGGCATGGCGACGAAGGCCGATTTCACGGCGGATGAGTGGAAGCTGATCTTGGGCAGCCCCATGTTGGCCGGAATGGCAGTGACACTGGCAGAGCCCAGCGGCCTGTGGGGCCTGATGCAGGAGGGCATGGCGAGCGGCCGGGCCCTCCTCGAGGCGAAAAAGGATCCGGGGGCACTGTCCCTCGTGAAGGACATCGTTGCAGACATGGAAACGGGTGACGGGCGCACGGCGGCCCGCGAGGGCGTGAAGGCCCAGCTCACCGGGCAAGCGCCGGCCGAACTCAGGGCGCAGGTGCTGACCACGTTGACGCGCGTCGGCGGCATTCTGGACGTCAAGGCAGGGGTCGATTCCGGCCCATTCAAAGCCTGGCTGAAGCATGTCGCGGAGCGCGTTGCCGAGGCCTCGACCGAGGGCGGATTCCTGGGCTTCGGCGGCGTCAAGGTGACCGAGGCCGAGACGGCATCCATCGCAGATGTCGCGCGGGTCCTCAACATCACCTAGCGACGCAGTTGGAGGCGGCGCCTTTTCGCATCAAGGTCTTCCAGAGCCTTCTCGGTCTTCCCGACCGAGAGGCCCCATGGTCGATCGAGCAAGGTCTGCCTGAACACGTCATCGAGGTCCCGGGTATTTGATCCCTGACCAGTCATTCTGTCTGCGTGTCAGATGCCAGCGGCTCGCCGGCGGTGTCCACTGTGGGTTTTCTCCGCGCAAGCGTTCTCTTGGGCGACGAAGAGCTGTTCATCGCCGCCAACGCGCTGAGCAATCGGCATGCGGCCGATCTGTCGCCTGTGGAGACAATCGGCCGGGCGTTTTCGGCAAAACGGTCTCGTTGGCTTTCGTCGTCCCGACGGGTACTGGCTCCCCCGTCACGGGCGAAATGCAGCCGCTCCTCCTGATCGAGAAATCTGGACCCAAACCAGCCGTGCTGCCTTGTTCTCCTCCAAAGCAGATCGTCACATCCATGCCCTACGGTTCGGTTGCCGGGGCTGATCCGGGAGCATCGGACCAGCCGGCGGCGAAGTCAGTACGGACTGGCAGGGTCTCGTCAGCAGGCCGACACGAATGGCATAATCGGCAAAACGGTGTCTAGCGGAGCCATCAATGGCTGATTTCGAGACGATCGCCGAAGAGAACACGCACTACGTGCGCGCCATTCTCAAGAACGAGTCGATTCGCGCGGAGGCGGGAGCGCTGGCCTACATGCGGGGGCGGATTGCGATGTCCGCCCCGATCCCCGGCCCCTTGGCGCTGATGCAGGCTTCTCTCTCGGAAGAGGCCGCGGTTCGACCGACGTATACTGGTACTGGAGAAGTATTCCTTAATTCATCCCTCGGCGGATTCTATACATTCGAGATACGCGAAAAACCCTGGATCCTGGAGAAAGGCGCCTATTGGGCATCCGAAGGCACCGTCAAACTGGCCTTGCACCGCGAGAGGATTTTCACGTCGTTCTGGCTGGACGAAGGCCTGATTGATTTCCAGACCAAGGTGTCCGGGCATGGAAAGGTTGTACTCAATTCCGGCGGCCCAGTCGAAGAGATCGAGCTCGGCGACGAGGAAATGGCCGTCGAGGGTCGCCTCGTGGTTGCACGCAGTAGCAGGGTCAAGTTCTCAATCCGACGTCCCTCCCGGGGTGTGCTGTCGAGTTGGCTCTCGGGAGAGAAACTGCTCCGTGTTTACAAGGGACCAGGACGTATCCTGATGTCGGCGACGCCCTACTGGGGCAAGATGCTTGTGTCCATGCCGTTTCGATAGATCTTGGGATTAATTATTGATCGAGTGCAGAGTTTTTTGATTGCGCGAAACAAAATTGAACAGGTCTGGAAATATGTCCGTCTTCGATGTGATCTGATTCAATACTCTGAGGCGGAAGGAGAACGAACCGACGGGCAATACGCGAGGGCTGGCAGCGGCGAGCAGGCAAAAAGCCGGCAAGCCCCCAACACATCTTGCGACGGGGGGCGTGTGCCCGCTCGTGCCCGAGGCCACGCGGCGCAAGCGGCTCACCATCGAGGTGATCGCCATCCGGCAAGCTGCGCGCGTGCCGAAGCTGATTGCGCGGCATTGGCCGCGTGAGCGGGCGTTAATCGGATTTGCGGCGTTCAGCAGCCTTGTAGACCTGGCTGCGCTCCCGCTTGCCGACCGCGACGACCAGGACCGCCAGTTCGCGATGCCTGACCCGATAGACACGGCGGCAGCCCGCATGATGCAGCTTGATCTTGTAACGTTCCTTGTCGCCATGCAGGTGCGCCGCGATGCTCTATGCCAACGGCCAGGACATGAAGCATCACCACCTGTCACCGGTCTATGGCGACTTCCGTGCCTCTCCGCCGACGATCCTGACGTCAGGGACACGCGGCCTGTTACTTTCGAACAGGGTGCGCGTCCATCGCAAGCTGCGGCAGGCTGGCGTGGAGGCCGTGCTTAACGTCTTCGAGGGGCAGCCGCACACCCAGTACTATGCCGATCCGACAGGGCGGGAGACAATCGACGACCATGCCGAGCTGGCGCGCTTCCTCGACCGCGGCATGGCACGCTGACAGGCCTGAACCGCAAGGAAGCCGCCGGGGTTCACGCCTCTGGCGGCATCAAGCCGTAAGCCGCCAGGGAGTCCTTAACGGGATGGGTGGCGGCTCCGGCGAGGCTCTCGTCATTCGTGATGGCTCGATCGTCGCGTCCCCTGGACAAAGGAGGGACGATCACTCGAATTCGTCGGCCTGGACGAGGCCAAGCCGGGCTTCACGGAAAAAGTCGATGAGACCGAGGCCCAGCGTGAATGTCGCCAGAATGAACAGCAGACCCGCGCCGTAAGCGTATTTGAGTCCGAAGAACTCGCTGGCAAACAGAATCACCAACAAAACAGTGGCAAATATCCCGGCTAGCAGAGACGACGATATTGCCGTGCTGAGCAGCCGGGCGCGACGGCGGAGCCTGTCGATGTCGCTTCGCAAGTCGGAGTTTTGATCCCCTTCAGTGATCTTGTTGAGTCTTTGAATTCGACTGATGACAGCTGAAAGGCGCCCAGACATGAGCGTCACGAACGCGGCGACCGCGCCGAGAAAGAATGTCGGGGCCGTCGCCTGTGCGAAGATGCCGGTGAGCCGTTGAACGTCGGGGATGAATTCGAACACGTGAAATTCCATTGACTGCCGAGATGAGCGGTCCTGATCCGGATTTCGCCGGACAAGCACCCGAGTGGAGAAATATTGCTGCCCCAGAGGTCGCGTTGCAATGTCTGAAGCGTTCCCCGGGCACAGCGTTGGACCGCTTCTTTGTCGACCGGATGGTGGCGTGCGGCTGCGCTTGATCAGCGAGCACCGCATCCAGCCCCCTCCTGGGAGCGCGCAGCACCGGCAACGTCGCAGCTCTGCCGATCCTGACCTGCCAAAACATGATCGCCAGCCTGCAGGGTCCCGCGACGCTTGCGTGGATAACGCCAAGCCGACGTTGAAACTCTGCGCTCCGACGGCTTGTCGAACGGCGCCGAATAAGGCAACACCAGATTTCAATTCCCCTGATTGCTGGAGCGTTTCATGAGCGGTGGGCACGGCCATATTGATGGCTCGAACAAGAAGATTGCGCTGCTCATCGCGGTTTTTGCCCTGATGCTGGCCATTGCCGAGACCATGGCGAAGTCAGCCCAGACCGATGCGATCAACGCCAATGTGGAAGCCTCCAACCTCTGGGCCTTCTTCCAGGCCCGAACGATCCGCCAGACCATTGTGCGCACCGCCGGCGAGGAGCTGGCCCTCACCCGCGATGGGGTGCCGGAAGGCCCGGCGCGGGAGGCCATCACCCGGCAGATCACGGCGTGGCGCGCCACGGCCGACCGGTGGGAAAGTGAACCGGCGACCGGCGAGGGCCGGCGCGAGTTGACGGAACGGGCCAAGAAGGCCGAGGCCCGGCGCGACATCAGCTACAAGCGCTATCACGACTTCGAAATCGCCTCGGCGGCCTTCCAGATCGCCATCGTGCTGGCCTCGGCCACCGTGATCACCGGAGCCCTGACCCTGGCCTGGATCGCCGGCGCGCTCGGCCTCGCCGGTCTCGGCTTTACAGCCATCGGCCTGTTTGCGCCGGGGCTCATCCATCTGTTCTGATCTGGCACAGCAGGCTTGCGGCGCCTGGCCCGTTGCCGCCCGGTTGTGTCAGCCCATTCGGCAGCGGTGGCCCCACCTGCTGAACGGGGCGGGTTGGGGGCTCGGGTAGGGACATGAAGAACGTGCCGCCGACGCGAGTTGGTGATTGGCGGTCTCTGTATTCAGGGTAGAGGTTCATAACCCAAACCTCGCCGGCAACCGCCGATGCCACCCTCAGCTTCACCATGCTCTGTGCCACGACCCAGCTGTTCCTGCGTCTCCCGGCTGCGCAGCGTCCGAGCTGCAAGCGCATTCCCTTCTGCAAACGAGCATCGACCGTCAAGGCCGTCACAAGGGCTTGCAAAGCCCTGTCCACGGCGTCACTCTTTTCTCCACGGGCCTTCACCCCGTAAGTGTGGCTAAGAGACTTCCTGGTCGTCGGATCAAGGAAGCATGCCTTGAGCGGGGGGCTCGGATGGGCGCAGCTGGCCGGAGCCTCGGAGTGTCGCGGCACGCCGCTGCTGGTTTGCCCTTGCCGCATGCGGTGTCGCGGTCGCGATGAACTATACCTTCCGCTTCCGCGACGTGTTCGCCGCATGGGACTATCTGATGGAGGGCGTCGTCATGACGCTCGGCCTGTCTGCCGTCACCATGGTGCTGGGGCTGTTGATCGGCGTGGCCTGTGCCGCCGGACGCCTCTATGGACCAGGGCCGCTGCGTGCCGCCATCGCCACCTATGTGGAGGTGATCCGCAACACGCCGCTGCTGATCCAGCTGTTCATCGTCTTCTTCGGCCTGCCGGGGCTTGGGCTCAGGCTCGACGCCACAACAGCCGCGGTGATCAGCCTGACGATCAATCTCGGCGCCTATGCGACCGAGATCGTGCGCGCCGGCCTGCAGGCGGTGCCGCGCACGCAGGTGGAGGCCGGCCACGCACTTGGCCTCTCCGGTTTCCAGGTGTTCCGCTATGTCGTGCTTTTCCCGGCCCTCAAGCTGATGTACCCGGCGCTTGCCAGCCAGTTCATCCTGCTGATGCTGGCAACCAGCATTGCATCGCAGATCTCGGTGCAGGACCTGTTCCACACCGGTTCGATCATACAGTCGCGGACCTTCCGTGATTTCGAGGTCTACGCAGTCGTCGGCGCGCTCTATCTCGCGCTGTCCCTGGCGTTCCGGATCGCCTTTTCGGCGGTCTATGTCGTGGCGTTCGGCCGGCGATGATCAGGGAGTTCGGATGGATCGACGTCCTCTACCTGATTGCGGCGATGCGCTGGACGCTGCTGCTGACCGCCGTGGCGTTCCTTGGCGGCGGGGCCGTGGGTCTGGTGATCGCGGTGCTGCGGGTGCAGCCCTTTGCACCACTGCGCTGGCTCGCCATCGGGTATGTGCAGGCCGTGCAGGGGACGCCGTTGCTGGTCTTGCTGTTCGTGTTCTATTTCGGCCTGGCGATCGTCGGACTGCCGGTGCTGCCTTGGATTGCCGCGGCGCTGGCCTTCTCGATCTATGGCGGGGCCTTCCTCGGCGAGATCTGGCGCGGTGCGCTGCAGGCGATCCCCAGGACGCAATGGGAGGCCGGTGCGGCGCTGGGACTTGGCTTCGGCGAGCAACTGCGCTGGATCATCATGCCGCAGGCGGTGCGCATCGCCACGCCGCCGACCGTCGGCTTCCTGGTGCAGCTGATCAAGAACACGTCGCTGGCGGCGACCATCGGGTTCGTCGAGTTGACGCGCGAGGGGCAACTCACCACCGCGTCGACCTTCCGTCCGTTCGCCGTCTACATGACGGTGGCGTTCCTGTATTTCCTGCTCTGCTTCCCCTTGTCGCAGTGGAGCCACAGGCTTGAAAGGAAGGCGCATGCCGCTGGTTGAGATCGCCTCGGTCACCAAGCGCTACGGCAGCCTGACCGTGCTCGACGACGTGTCGCTGAACGTCGAACCGGGCGAGATCATCGCCGTGATCGGCCGCTCGGGGTCCGGCAAGAGCACGCTGCTGCGCTGCATCAACGGGCTGGAGCCGATCCAGGCGGGCCGCATCGTGGTGGACGGGGAAATGGTCGGCGACAAGGCGACCGACCTGCGCCGGCTGCGCCAGCGCGTCGGAATCGTGTTCCAGAGCTACAACCTGTTTCCGCATCTGTCGGTGTCGCGCAACATCACGCTGGCTCCCACAGTCACCAAGGGAATGGGTGAGGCCGCGGCCCGCGAGATCGCCCGCGACGTGCTGCAGCGAGTTGGCCTCGAGGACAAGATCGACGCCTATCCGGATCAGCTCTCGGGCGGACAGCAGCAGCGCGTCGCGATTGCCCGGTCGCTGGCGATGCAGCCCAAGCTGATGCTGTTCGACGAGATCACCTCGGCGCTCGACCCCGAACTGACCGGCGAGGTTTTGAAGGTGCTGGAAGACATGGCGCGCAGCGGCATGACGATGATCCTCGTCACGCACGAGATCGGCTTTGCCCGGCGCTTCGGCTCGCGGGTGGTGTTCATGCATGCCGGCCGGATCTGGGAAGAGGGGCGCGCCGACACGACGCTCGCCGCCCCGCGCACGGCCGAGCTTGAGACCTTTCTCAGTGCAGTCCTGCACTGAGGGGAACGGAGAGGGAGGGTAAGATGAGGAAGTGGATTGCCGCCGCGGCCGCACTGGCACTTGGCGTGATGGCGGGCGGGCCGGCGCAAGCCGACAGGCTCCAGGACATCCTGTCGAAGGGTGTGGTGCGCATCGGCGTGCCGCTCGACGCGCCGCCTTTCGGCTCGCAGGATGCCAACCGCAACCCGGTCGGCTTCGACATCGAGCTGGCCGAAATGGTCGGCAAGGCGCTCGGCGTGAAGGCCGAACTGCAGCAGATCACGGGTGCAAATCGCATCCCGTTCCTGCTCACCGACAAGGTCGACATCATCATCTCGGTGATGGGCCTGACGCCGGAGCGCGCCAAGCAGATCACCTTTACGGCGCCCTACGCCAACGCCTTCCTGGCGGTCTATGGCGCGAAATCCACCAAGGTCGACAGCCCCTCGACCATCGGCTCGCTGCGGGTGGCCGCGACCAAGGGCACCACGCAGGAACTCGCCATCACAGCCGCGGCCCCGAAGGCCAACGTGATGCGCACGGAGGATGACGCCACCGCGGCTGCGGCCTACCTGTCGGGCCAGGCCGAGCTGTTTGCCACCAACAACACGGTCGCGCAGGCGCTCGCCAAGCAGAACCCCACCAAGGAGTTCGACCGCAAGTTCGTGATCCGGCGCAGCCCGGCCCACATGGGCGTGCGCATGGGCGAATTGAACCTGGTGCGCTGGCTCGACGGGTTCATCTTCTTCAACACCCTGAACGGCGAGCTGGACCGGCTGCACCAGAAATATCTCGACATGCCGATGGATCCGCTCCCGACCCTGTAAGGCCGAGGCCGGCCGGGACCGCCCGGCCGGCCACAATCAGGAGACCGCGATGACCGAGATCGAGTGGGGCCGGCTGAAGGCGCATGAACTGCGCAAGCTGGCCGAGGACGACGCCATCCTGATCGTGCCCATCGGCGCCACCGAGCAGCACGGCCCGCACCTGCCGGTCATGGTCGACTACCGGCTGGCGCATGAGGTGGCAGTGCGTGCGGCACGGCTGATCGCCGAACACCAACCCGTTGTCGTGGCGCCCGTCATTCCGTACGGCATGTCGGAACACCACGTGTCGCTCGGCGGGACCCTGACGCTCGACTTTGCCACCATGCAGGCGGTGCTGGACTGCGTCTGCGGATCGGCGATCCGCCAGGGGTTCCGACGCCTGTTCATCCTCAATGGCCATGGCGGCAACATCGCGGCGCTCGAGACCATCGTCACGGAGCTGACCATCCGCCACCGACTGCCGATCGGCTGCGCGGCCTACTGGCAGATCGCTGCCGGACCGATCGCCGCCATTCTCGAGCGCCAGCCGGGCGTGCTGCACGCCTGCGAGGCCGAGACATCGATGATGCTGGCGGTGGAGCGGGCGCATGTGGACGAGGATATCCTGCCCCAGACCCGCGGCCCCTATGTGCCCGGCACAGCGGCGATCGAAGGTGTCAACACCGGCGTCTATCGCTGGCGGCAGATCGGCACGCGATCGCTGAATGGCGTCGTCGGCGACGCTTCGGCAGCGAGCGCCGACAAGGGCGAACGCTTGATCACGGCGGCCGCACGCGCGGTCGCCGAGGCGCTTTCCGAGCCCCGTCTCTGGGATGCCCCGATCTGACCAGCAGCCGGCGGCCGGCGCCGCCTCCAAGGACCCTCCATGCCCCGTCTTTCCGCGCCCCGCCCGGGCAATGCCTTCACCACCGTCGATCTCGACAGGCCTGGCCGGCAAATCGGCTTCCTGCGCATCCCTCATTCGCCGCACGACGACGCCTGGGGCGTCACCCAGGTGCCACTGGCAGTGATCGCCAACGGGCGCGGTCCGACGGTGATCCTCGAGGGCGGCAACCACGGCGACGAATATGAGGGGCCGATCACGATCTGCGAGCTGATCCGCGAGCTTGATCCAGCGTCCGTCCAGGGCCGGCTGATCCTGATGCCGGCCAACAACGTCCATGCGGTGATGGCCGGCCGGCGCACCTCGCCGGTCGACGGGCTGAACTTCAACCGCACCTTCCCGGGCGACCCGCGCGGAACGATCACGCAGCAGATCACCGCCTACATCACCGACCATCTGTTCCCGATCGCGGATGCGTTTCTCGACCTGCACTCGGGGGGCTCGTCGCTCGACATCCTGCCGAGCGCCATCATCGAGCCCTCGGCCGATCCCGACCTCCGCCGCCGCACGATCGCCGCCGTGCAGGCCTTTGATGCGCCGCTCACGGTGGTGATCAGCAATCTCGGCGACACCCGCACGGCGACCGCGGCGGCTGTGGCGGCCGGGCTTGTCACGGTTGGCACCGAGATGGCAGGGGGCGGCACCGTGTCTCTGGGCGCGCTGGACCTGTGCCGGCGCGGCGTCCGCAATGTGCTCGCGCATCTCGGCGTGATCGAGCCACACCATGCAGGCTCGCGCCGCAGCGACGGCACGATCCTGGAGCTGCCCGGCACGCGCGCCTATGTGTACGCGTCCCAGGACGGCATTTTCGAGCCGTTCCACGCCAATGGCGAGACGGTGGCAGCCGGCCAGCCGGCGGGGCGCATCCATGTCACCTGGGACCCCGGACGGGAGCCCGAGACGCTGCATTATGCGGCCGACGGCATCCTCTACGGCCGCCGACAGCCCGGCCGCGTGCGTCCCGGCAATTGCTGCCTCGTGGTCGCCAGCCCGTATACGGCGCCGCTGACATGATCGACATCGCAGCCATCGAACGCGCGGCAACGGCCGTGGCGCCCCATGTGCGCCATACACCCGTGATGCCGCTCACCGGACTGCAGACGCCGTTTGCCGTCGACGGCACCGTCATCGCCAAGCTGGAATGCCTGCAGGTGACCGGATCGTTCAAGGCCCGCGGCGCGATGAACCGTCTGCTCGCCACACCGCGCGAGCGCCTCGCAGCCGGGTTCGTCACCGCATCGGGCGGCAATCACGGCCTCGCGGTGGCCCGGACGGCGGCTGTCGCCGGCGTTCCCGCAACCGTGTTCCTGCCCGCTACCGTGTCGCCCGCCAAGGTCGAGAAGCTGCGTGGCTGGGGCGCGGCGGTGACCATTGTCGGCGAGGTCTGGGACCAGTCGAATGCCGCGGCACTCGAGCACGCACGCCGCACCGGAGCCGAGTATGTCCACCCCTTCGCCGATCCGTTGGTCGTGGCCGGACAGGGGACGCTGGGCCTCGAGATTCTCTCCGATATCCCCGATGTCGATACGGTGATCGTGGCCATTGGTGGCGGCGGGTTGATCACCGGCCTCGCCACCGCCATCAAGGCGCGGCGGCCCTCGGTCCGCATCGTCGGCGTCGAGCCCACC
>JBMOJG010000017.1:0-11769 GCA_049316925.1 Alsobacter sp.
ACCTTTCCGAAGGCTTTTCGAACCCTGTTGCATTCGAGCGATTGCCCGGACGGTTAACCCGCGGTGATTGGCCGCATTGCGGCGCCACCACGGCATGCGTGGGTCGCGCAACACCTGTGTCCGGCAGGCCACAACGCAAACGGCCCGCACCAAGGTGCGGGCCACCGGATGGAACGGGCCTCAAACGGCAGCAACGCCGCGTCGGCTACTCGTTGGGCTTCAACTGCTTGAGCTTGGCAAAGACCGAGTTCACGTCGATGCGCTCTTCCTCTTCCTTCGGCGCGTTGAGCGTCGCGAAGGGCGCCTGGACGGGCTCGCGGGCGGTCGTTACCTCGGCCGGCAGCAGCGTCTGGCTCGCCTCCTCGGGCGCCGGCGCCTTGTCCTTGGCGGCGCGCTGGACCTCGAAATCGAGGTCGATCTGCGAGCACAGGCCCAGCGTGACGGGGTCCATCGGCGCCAGGGTGGCGGCATTCCAGTGCGTCCGGTCCTTGATCTGCTGGATCGTCGCCTTGGTGGTGCCGACGAGGCGCATGATCTGCGCGTCCTTCAGCTCGGCATGGTTGCGCAGCAGCCACAGAATGGCGTTGGGCCGATCCTGGCGCCGTGACAGTGGCGTGTAGCGCGGACCTTTCTTGCGCTTCTGGCTGCCGGTGCTGACAGTCGAGACCGCCAGCCGCAGCCGGTACGCCGGATCCCCCTCGGCCTTTGCAATCTCCTCGCGGGTGAGCTGGCCGGCGACGACCGGATCGAGACCCTTGATCCCGGCCGCGACCTCGCCGTCGGCGATGCCCTTCACCTCGAGCGGATGCAGCTTGCAGAAATCGGCGATCTGATCGAACGACAGCGCGGAATTGTCGACGAGCCAGACAGCCGTGGCTTTCGGCATCAGCGGCCCAGTGCTCATGAGTGTTCTCCTTTGGCCTCATGCGGCGAGGCAACGGCGTCTCGCGCTCCGGCCGGACCTTTCGGCCGGAGCCCCGCATCGCCACACATAACGGGGATTGCGCGTTATATACTGCGCCGCGCCGCGTCGCGCAATTCGTCGATTCAGCGCGAACGGGCCCATCCGGAGACCGCTTTGCCGTGACAGCCCTGGTGTATGCCGCCGCGGCCCTCGCCGAAATTGCCGGATGCTGGGCCTTCTGGAGCTGGCTGAGGATGGGCCGGTCGCCGGTCTGGGCGCTGGCCGGCGTCGTGTCGCTCGTCGCATTTGCATGGCTGCTGACACGGGTCGACCAGCCCCACGCCGCGCGCGCCTTCGCCGCCTACGGCGGCGTCTACATTGCGGCGTCGCTGGTCTGGTTGCGCGTCGTAGAGGGCATCGACCCCGACCGGTGGGACCTCGCCGGGGCGGGACTGTGCCTCGCCGGCGCGGCGCTGATCCTGCTCGGCCCGCGCGGCTGAAGCATCATCCCGCCAAGTGGATACCGGTTGGCGGACAAAGATGATCCAAAGACAATGAGCTGGAGCGGACGACCTGATGCAGTCAGGTCGGATTCCGCTCTAGACCACAGCGGGGTCGACCGTCAGCACGATCTTGCCGATATGGGCGCTGGATTCCATCAGGGCGTGGGCCTGGGCCGCCTCCACAAGCGGAAAGCGTGCATAAATGAGCGGCCGGCAGCGACCCTGCGCCAGCAGCGGCCACACCTGCGCCGTCAGCGCATCCGCGATGGCGGCCTTCTCGGCCACGCTGCGGCCGCGCAGCGTCGAGCCCGTATGGGTCAGCCGCTTCAGCATCAGGCGGCGAAAGTCGACGGTTGCCGTCGAGGAGGCCTGGAAGGCGATCTGCACGAGGCGGCCATCCATGGCGGCGGCCTCGTAGTTCCGGGCAATGTACTCACCCCCGACCATGTCGAGGATGAGTTCGACGCCCTTGCCTCCGGTGAACGCCTTGACCTCGGTGACGAAGTCCTGCGTGCGGTAATTGACCGCCAGATCGGCGCCAAGCGCGAGGCAGGCGGCGCATTTGGTATCCGACCCCGCCGTCACCGCCACCCGCGCGCCGAACGCCTTGGCGAGCATGATCGCCGTGGTGCCGATCCCCGAACTGCCGCCATGCACAAGCATGGTCTCGCCGGCCACGAGGCGGCCGCGCTCGAAAACGTTGGTCCAGACGGTGAAATAGGTCTCCGGCAGGGCGGCGGCATCGGCCAGCGCCATGCCCGCAGGCACCGGCAGGGCGTTCGCCTCATGGACGACGCAGTACTCGGCGTAGCCGCCGCCAGGAACGAGGCCGCAGATCGCGTCGCCCAGGGCGAAGCGTGTGACGCCCGCGCCCAGCGCCACGATACGGCCGGCGATTTCGAGCCCCGGAATGTCGGAAGCACCGGCCGGCGCTGGGTAGAGTCCCTTGCGCTGCATCACGTCCGGCCGGTTCACGCCCGCGGCCGCCACCGCGACGAGCACCTCGCCGACGCCCGGCACGGGCAGCGGCCGGATCTCCGGCACCAGCTCCTCGGGGCCGCCCGGGACGGGAATGCCGATGGCGGTCATGGACTGCGGCAATGCGGCGACCATGAGGTGTCTCCTGCTGCGCGTCGGATCACCGGCAGGGGCCGGGAGCCGGAAGGGGCTTGCGGACGGTTGGCTGCGGCACGACCTTGGGTGAAGAACCCGTCGGAGCAACCCATGGCCGAACCCTTCGCAGACGACCTTCCGGCGCGCAAGCCGGTCCGCCACGAGATCGGCCAGGAGCTGGCCGCACTTTCGGTTCACGAGCTCGACGAGCGGATCTCACAACTGCGTGACGAGATCCGCCGCCTCGAGGGCGCCCGCGACGCCAAGCAGGCATCGCGGCAGGCTGCCGAAGGTGTTTTCAAACTGTAAATCCGGGTCCCGTTTCGGCACAGATCCGGCAACACGCTCTGTGTCTTAAGCTTCTGTTAATCTTTCGAGACTATGAATCGGTGATCCAGAATTCTCTGGATGTCGAGTGGCTCCTGTCCACTCTGTTTGACGCCTCCCTGTATATCCACTGCAAGCCGCCTCCGGGCGGCTTCTTTTTTGGCTGTACGGCTGCCTTGTGGCCGCCACATCTCCCCGTCCTTCTTCAGCGTTAGGGTTAACAAAGGCTGAACATCGCCTTCGCATCCCGCTGGCGCTAGTTTTGCTGCCCTGAACCCAGTGGCAGCAGCCGCGGCTCCGAATGGGACAATGCACCATCCGCCGCGGGTTCGAACGGGAGTAGGCGTCGATGAACGAGATGAAGCAGACCGCAACGGAGCCGACAGCCGTCTCCTTCGCCACCACATTCGTGACGTCGGAGGCGTTCCGGGCGCTGTTCCGCGAGGGCATGTCGCTTGTCGAGCAGACCGCCGCCTATCTGGACGGTCCCGGCCGCGAGGAAAGTCGCAACCTTCCCCGGCTGGCGGCGCTGGCCTATGCGAGCGAAAGCATGCGGCTCACCACCCGGCTGATGCAGCTGGCCTCCTGGCTGCTGCTGCAGCGCGCCGTGGCCGAGGGCGAGATGACGCCTGTCCAGGCCCGCCAGCAGAAGGAAAAGGTTCGCCTCAGCCAGCAGAACAGCCTGACCAGCCCGGACTCGCTGGAAAGCCTTCCTGGTGACCTGCGCGACCTGATCGCCGCATCGCTCCGGCTGCAGGACCGGATCATGCACCTCGACCGGCTGATGGAGCCCGGCGTATCCAACGCGCCGCAGGCGCCGAACCCGGTCGCCCTGCAGCACATGCTGCTGCGCTCCGCCTTCCGCGCCTGACACGGCCTGGCCAACATAAAAAAGCCCCGGCAAGCCGGGGCTTTTTTATGGCTGGAACCCGGCGCCCGACAGGCGCCGCGCCATCACTTCTTGGCGAGACCGAAGCTCTCGAAGCGCTTGTTGAAGCGCGACAGGCGGCCACCGCGGTCAAGCAGCTGCTGCTGACCGCCGGTCCAGGCCGGATGCGACTTGGAGTCGATGTCCAGCTGCATGACGTCGCCTTCCTTGCCCCACGTCGAACGCGTGTGGAACTCGGTGCCGTCGGTCATGACGATCTTGATGGTGTGGTAGGCGGGGTGGATATCGGCCTTCATGATCAGTCCTCACAGGTCGCCACGGCGGCCCGATTTCGTCTATAGAGCCTCTACGAGAAGTCGCAGCCCTATACAGCAGCCCCTTGTCGCGCACAAGCGCGCGTCCTGTTCGCAGCCTTGGTCCCGAGATCGCATCCGCATGAGTTCAACCACCCTCGACGGGTCGCCCGCGCCCGACACCAAGACCTCGCTGCGGGCGCTGCAGCCGCTGCTCCCCTACGCGCTGCGCTATCGCGGGCGGATCGCCATGGCGCTGGTGGCACTTGTCATCGCCGCGATGGCGACCCTGGCCATTCCGCTGGCCGTCCGCCGCATGGTCGATTACGGGTTTTCACCCGAAGGCATTGACCTCATCGATCGCTACTTCAGCGTCATGATCGGCGTCGTGGCCGTTCTCGCGGTAGCCAGCGCAGCCCGCTACTACCTCGTGATGACGCTCGGCGAGCGGGTGATGGCCGATGTGCGCACGGCGGTCTTCGCCCATCTGACGCGGCTGGACGCCGGCTTCTTCGACACGGTGAAGTCGGGCGAAATCGTCTCGCGCCTGACCGCCGACACCACCCAGATCAAGTCGGCCTTCGGGGCGAGTGCCTCGGTGGCGCTGCGCAATTTCGTGCTCTTCATCGGTGCCGCCGTCATGATGGTGGTGACCAGCCCGCGGCTGTCGGGCCTGGTCATGCTGGCGATCCCCGTGATCGTGCTGCCGCTGGTCGCATCCGGCCGCTCAGTCCGCCAGCGCTCCCGCCGTGCGCAGGACCGGCTCGCAGACGCGTCGGCCTATGCCACCGAGGCGGTCGGCGCCACCCGCGTCATGCAGGCCTTCACGGCCGAGCGCGCCACCCTGGCGCGCTTCCAGGCTGCTGCCGAGGAGGCGTTCGAAGCCGCCCGCAGCGCCACCGCGTCGCGCTCGATCCTCACTGCCGTGGCCATCTTCCTGATCTTCGCCAGCGTCGTCGGCGTGCTCTGGTACGGCGCGCAGGATGTGCTGGCCGGGCGCATCACCGGCGGCCGCCTGTCCCAGTTCGTGCTCTATGCGGTGTTCGCAGCCGGCGCGCTGGGCGAACTCTCCCAGGTCTGGAGCGAAGTCAGCTCCGCGGCCGGCGCCGCCGGGCGCATCGCCGAGATCCTGTCTGTCGAGCCCCGCATCCGCGCGCCCGAAACGCCCCGTCGCCTGCCGGAGCCGCCACTCGGCACCCTCGCGTTCGAGCATGTCCGGTTTGCCTACCCGACACGACCGGACCACCCGGTGATCGACGACCTTTCGCTGGCGGTGGGCCATGGCGAGCGGATCGCCATCGTTGGCCCGTCCGGCGCCGGCAAGAGCACGCTCGTGCAGCTGCTCCTGCGCTTCTACGACCCACAGGCCGGACGACTGCTCGTCGACGGCATCCCGATCACCGAGCTGGATCCGCAGGACCTGCGCCGTCGCATCGCCTTCGTGCCGCAGGATCCGGTGATCTTCGGCGCCAGCATCGCCGAAAACCTGCGCTACGGCCGGCCCGACGCCAGCGACGCCGATCTGCAGGCCGCCGCCAGGCTCGCCGCCGCCGACGGCTTCATCACCGCCATGGCGGACGGCTACGCCACCCGCGTCGGCGAGCGCGGCGTGACCCTGTCGGGCGGGCAGCGCCAGCGCATCGCCATCGCCCGCGCGATCCTGCGCGACGCCCCGATCCTGCTCCTCGACGAGGCGACGTCGGCGCTGGACGCCGAAAGCGAGACCGCCGTGCAGGCCGCTCTCGACACGCTGATGGAGGGACGCACGACGATCGTCATCGCCCATCGGCTGGCGACGATCCTCAAGGCCGACCGGATCCTGGTGATGGACGGCGGCAGGATTGTCGAGGAGGGCACTCATGGCGACCTGGTCGCCCGCGGCGGCCTCTATGCGCGGCTGGCCCGTCTGCAATTCGAGGCCGGTGCGGCGGCGCTGGCGGACCGGGCCGCCGAGTGAGCCTCAGCCCGGCGACGGCCGCCACTCATAGGTGTAGATCGGCAGGCCCGAGCTCGGACTGACGCTCTCACCCACCCGCACGAAGCCCTCGCGCTCGTAGAAGTGGATGGCCCGCGGGTTGGCGACGTTGACCTCGAGCCGGATCATGCCGGGGGCCTGTGCCTTGGCGTGGTCCATGAGCCGGACGGCCGCACCTTCCGCCCGCACTGCCGGATCCACCGTCAGCTGGTCGAGATGGCCGTTGTCACGCTCGAGCGTGACGAAGCCGACCACCCGGCCGAGCCACAGGTCTTCGGCGACCGTCACCATCGCGCCGCGTTCCGCCAGCGCTGCGAGACGCGCCTCCAGCCAGGGACGACGCGCCTTGAAGTCGATCTCCGGCAGCGTATCCGACCACCCGGCCACCCAGAGATCCTCGACAGCCTCGAGATCGGTATCGGCCATGGGCCGCAGCTGGAAGCGCTTGGTCGGCATCGTCTATCGTTCGGTGAGCTTCAGCTCGATACGGCGGTTGCGGCGATAGGCATCGTCGGTGTCACCGAGCTCGAGCGGCTGGTGCTCGCCAAAGCCGGCTGCAGCGAGCCGCGCCGGCGGCACGCCCCGGCTGACAAGATACTCCACCACCGCAATCGCGCGGGC
This sequence comes from Alsobacter sp., assembly GCA_049316925.1. Lineage (GTDB taxonomy): Bacteria > Pseudomonadota > Alphaproteobacteria > Rhizobiales > Beijerinckiaceae > Alsobacter. The sequence goes on from JBMOJG010000017.1 coordinate 6,626, forward strand.
TGCGGACAATTCCCAATTGGTCTTGTACTGCCCCGCCCCCGAGAGTGGCCGCTTGTCGGTATGGCCGTCGACGCGCAGGATCCAGGACAGGTCGCCGGGGATCTCCTTGTCCAGCGACACCAGGGCGGTGGCGAGCTTGTCGAGTTCGCCCCTGCCGGCCGGATTGACGCCGGAGGCGCCTCCGTCGAAGAAAACCTCCGACTGGAACACGAAGCGGTCGCCGACCACCCGGACATCCGACCGGTTGCCCAGCACCTGCCGCAGCCGGCCGAAAAAGTCCGAACGGTAGCGCGCCAGTTCCTGCACCTTCTGGGCGAGCGCCACGTTCAGTCGCGCACCCAGATCGGCGATGCGCGCCTGGGACTCGCGGTCGCGGGACTCGGATGCGACGAGTGCCTCCTCCAGCGCCGCAAGCTGCCGGCGCAGGGCGGAGATCTGCTGGTTCAGCACCTCGACCTGGCTCAGCGCCCGGGCGGAGACCTGCTTTTCGGCATCCAGGTCCTTGCCAAGGGTCACCGCCTGGCCCCCTGTCGAGCTGGCCCGTGCCGCCGCCGCGTCGACCTGGGACTGTAGTCTTGCCTGCTCGGCAAGCGCATTGCGCAGCGTCGTGTCGAGCAAAGCGAGCTGCTCGTCACTGGTTCGCCGGTTCACCTTCTCCAGCGCCAGCAGATCCGTCAGCTCGGCCAGCTGGCGGTTCAGCCGCAGCAGCGCCGTGTCCTTGTCGGTCACCTGCTGGCTCAGGAAGAACTGCGCCATCATGAACACGGACAGCAGGAACACGACGGCCAGCACCAGGGTCGACAGCGCGTCGACGAAGCCGGGCCAGTAGTCGATGCCCTTGTTGTTCCGCCGGGTGCGGGCGCCGCTCATGGACCGTCCTTGGCCGGGGCCAGCCGCTCGATCAGGCGCTTCATGTCCGCCTCGCGGGTCGCCTGCGCCTCCACCCAGTCGCGGATCAGCTGCTGCTCGGAGCGCATGTGCTGGACGAGCGCCTGGATGCCCTCCGCCAGATTGGCCAGCGCCGCGGTCGTGCCGCGGCTGCCAGTGGCCTCCTGGACGCCGAGCTGAAGCCGCTCCAGCGCCGCGCGGATGTCGCTGCCGGCAGCCAGCGGCGCCGCCGCGGCAAGGGCGGGCTCGGCGACGGAGGCCGACAGCCAGTCCTCCAACTCGTTGTAGAACCGGTTCTGCGCCTGGCTGGCCTGCAGGTCGAGGAAGCCCAGCACCAGCGAGCCGGCGAGGCCGAAAAGCGATGACGAGAACGATACGCCCATACCGCTGAGCGGTGCCGCCAGCCCGCTCTTAAGCTCCTCGAACATCAGCGCCGCATCCGGGCCGCTGCGCATCGAGGTGATGACCTTGCCGATCGAGCTCACCGTCTCCAGCAGGCCCCAGAAGGTCCCGAGCAGCCCGAGAAAGATCAAAAGTCCGGTGAGATAGCGGCTGATGTCGCGGGCCTCGTCGAGGCGCATGCCGACCGATTCGAGGATCGACCGCAGCGTGGCCGGGCTGACGCCTGGCCCCTGGCGGGCCGCCAGCATCGTCGCCATCGGCATCAGCAGCACCGGATCCTTGTCCGGCAGGGTGCCGGGTTCAGCGGCGCGATAGCCGTTCACCCAGCGGATTTCGCGGATCAGGCGGAACACCTGCCGGAATGCCAGCACGATGCCGATGAACAGGACCCCGAAGATGACCCCGTTCAGGCCCGGATTGGCGCGGAAGAACTCGAAGATCTGCTTGTAGAGGATCAGCGCGATGAAGCCCGACAGCACGACGAAGACGGCCATGCGCAGCAGGTAGATCCGCGGCGAAGACAGGCGATTCTCAACAGCTTTGGCCATGGGCCCTCTCGTCGGTGCGCGGCATGTTGGCCGCGCCGCTCACGGCAATCAAGCACGAGCACGGCGAAATGACGATGGGACGATGGGTCAGGCGGCGACCCGCGCCTCCTTGAGCCAGCCGAGAACGGCTTTGTGGACGGCCTCGTTGCCGGCAACGATCGTGTCGCAGCCGAGCACCTCCTCCTTGCCGGTCCCGTCGGTGACGAAACCGCCGGCCTCGCGCACCATCAGCGCGCCAGCCGCCAGGTCCCAAGAGAAAAGCCCCTGCTCCCAGTAGCCGTCGTAGCGGCCGCACGCCACATAGGCGAGGTCGAGCGCCGCCGCGCCGAGCCGCCGCACGCCGCCGGCGCGCAGCATGGCAATCGACAGCTGGCGGATGAAGGCCGGGTGATCCTTGCGGCCGAGCGTCGGGATTCCGGTCGCGACCAGCGAATCGACCGGATCGATCCTGGCGGAGACGCGGATCCGGCGGTTGTTCAGGAAGGCGCCCTTGCCGCGCTCGGCAATGAACAGCTCGTCCTTCGCAGGGTCGTAGATCACGCCCGCCACGAGCAACCCGTCGCGCTCCAACCCGACCGACAGGCAGAAATGCGGGATGCCGTGCAGGAAGTTGGTCGTGCCGTCGAGCGGGTCGATATGCCAGCGGTGCTGGCCATCGCGCGCCTCGACATTACCCGATTCCTCCATCACGAAGCCGAAATCAGGCCGCGCCTTCTCAAGCGACTCGCGCAGGATCTTCTCGGCGCGCAGGTCGGCCTGGGAGACGAAGTCGCCGGGGCCCTTGCGCGACACCTGCAGGTTCTCGACCTCGCCGAAATCGCGGCGCAGGCCCTTGGCTGCCTTCATCACGGCATCGACCATCACGGTCATCAGCGGGGAGCGGATCATCGGCGGAGGTCCTCAGTCGGCGCGGCGCACATAGGTGATTTCGGTAGTGTCGACGATGATCTTCTCCCCCGCCTCGATGAAGGGCGGCACCATCACCCGCAGGCCGTTCTCCAGCCGGGCGGGCTTGTAGGAGGAGGCCGCCGTTTGGCCCTTCAGCGACGGATCGGCCTCGGTGATCAGCAGCACCACCTGGTCGGGCAGGCGGACGCTGATCGGCCGCTCCTCGTAGAGCCGCAGCGTCACCGTCATGCCGTCCTGCAGAAAGGCCGCCCGTTCCCCGACGAAATCGGCAGCCAGCTCGATCTGCTCGTAGGTCTCGCTGTTCATGAACACCAGCTTGTCGCCCTCGGCGAACAGGAACTGGAACTCCTTGTAGTCGAGGCTCGCCTCCTCGATGCGGTCGTCCGAGCCGAACCGGTTGTTCAGCTTTCGGCCATCGATCAGGTTCTTCAGCTCGCACTGGTTGTAGGCAGGTCCCTTGCCGGGCTTGACCTTCTCGGTCTTGACCACAGCCCACAGCCCTCCGTCAAAGGCGATGGCCATGCCGGGGCGAATGTCGTTGCCGCTGATCCGGGCCATGCCGTCCTCGTCGTGCTCGTCAGGTGGGGAGGCGCTCAAGAGCACCAAGCCGACCGCCCCGTCAAGACCTGGCAGGCCTGCTCACGTCGCGCCGCGCAGCTCAAGCCAGCGCCGGGCGGCGCGCTCGGCCTTCTCCCTGTCGGCCGGCGAAAGGCCGCGGACCGCGTCGTCCAGCCAGGGGTCGGACATGCCCTGACGCCCCGCCACGATGTGCCAGCGAGCGGCCTCGACGAGGTCGCGCGGGAAACCGCGTCCGGCCGCATAGATCCGTGCCACCCGGTTCTGGCCGATCGGGTTGCCCTGCTCAGCCGCCCGCAGGAACATCCGGGCTGCCGCCGGCTCGTCCTTGCGCACGCCGTCGCCGTTGAACAGCATGATCCCGTACTCGACCTGCGCCGAGACATTGCGGCCCGCCGCCGCCCTCCCCATCCAGATGGCGGCCTCGATCGGCTCCTTTGCCGTTCCGCGCCCCTCCCGCAGCATCACCGCGAGGGCATATTGCCCGTCCACGTCGGACGCCGTCGCGGCGCGCCGGAACAGGGCGACGGCCCGGCGGTCCGAGTCCGGCCTGTTCTCGCGCAGCAGCACGCCACCAAGGCTGTAGGCTGCCGCCGGGACAGCCTCTGCGGCGCTTTCCAGCAGCCGCCGGGCGGCAGCCGGATCTCCGGTGGTGCTGCGCCCATCGAGCAGGATCATGCCCAGGGCGTAGGCCGCCTGGGGATCGCCGCGGGCTGCCGCCAGCCGATACCAATCGGCCGCCTTGGCCCAGTCCTGCGCGACACCAAGGCCGCTGGCGTAGAGCTCGCCCAGCAGCGTCATGGCGGCGGCATCGCCGGGATCAGCGGCAATGCGCTGACTCGCCTCGCGAAACGCCGTGAGGAACAGTCCGCGCTGGTAAGCGCCGAACGCCAGGTCGACTGGCCCTTGCGGAGGGGGCGGTCGCGATGGGGTTGCGGCGGACGCGGGGTCCTGCTGCACAGGCTGGGCTGCTGCGCGAACCGGGACAAGCAGCACGGCCATCGCCAGGGCCGCCGCGCAGCGCCTCACCGCAGCGACGCCGGCGCTGCGGCAACGGCGGCCAGGGCGATGCGCACCGCGTCCGCAGGGCCGTCCGGATGGGCGAAGACCGCATCGTCGAGCGCCACGAACTCGCAGCCCGTCGCCGCCATCGGCCCGACCTCATCAAGGCTTGCAACCCTTGCCACGCAGGGTGTCTGGAACAGCTCGGCCCACCATTCGGCCCGTTCCAGAACCGCGGAGAACGGTGGAGCCGTCCCGTCGGCAGCCGCCTCGCCGAACAGGACGTAATCGCAATCCTCCTCGGCCGCCTCCATGGCGTCGTGCCTGGCGCGCAGCCCGCCGGCACCGACGATCCGGTCATGCGGCTTGAGCGCGCCGAGCGCATCGCGCAGCGGCGCAGGTTCACTCAGATGCACGCCATCCGCGCCGGACCGGGCGACGAGCGCCGGCGCATCCTGCAGCAGCGCGGCGGCACCATGCTCCTGCACCAGCGCAATGATGGGCTTGGCGAGCTTGATCTGCGTCCGTTCATCGGCCTCCGGCAGCCGGATGATCACCGCGTCGATGCGGCCGGCCGCGAGCGCCGACTGCAGGGCCGCGGCCATGTCGCCCGGCCAGGACTCGGGTCCGGCGGGCATGGGCGTGATGAGGACGAGCCGTGTGTGTTCGGTCATGGTGGGTCCTGACGCGCACGGCCCCGGACGTGATGTCCGGGGCCGCCTGCCGTTCCCCGATTGGAGAAACCGGCCTTGCTATACCCTATTCGGCAGCCTGCGCCGACCCGAACTGCGGGTCGAGGGCCCCGGCCGCATAGCGCTT
>JBMOJG010000018.1:0-11708 GCA_049316925.1 Alsobacter sp.
CGAGCTGCAAAAGCTGGAGAGCTGCATTCGCGATGACCTCAACCGCCGGGCGCCGCGCGTGATGGCGGTGGTGCGGCCGCTGAAAGTCGTGATCGAGAATTGGCCCGCCGACGACCAGGTCGACTGGCTCGACGCCGTGTTTGCCGTACCGCGACCTGGTGGCGCGCAGGTCGACGGCCGGGGGCCGTGGATCCTGCTGCTGCTGGCCGGGGGCGTTCTGCTCGCCCGGCCCCTGTCGCAGCTTCTGCCCGTCGTCACGCCGGTGCCGGCTGGCGCCGGCCTCTCAGGAATCCGCCTCTGGGTCGCGATCCTCCTGCCGGCGCTGGCCACGCCACTGCTGCTGCGCGTGCTGCCGACGCACTTCCTTCCCGTGGTGGTCGGCGACTACCTGGCCTCCCATTTCGCCATGTATGGCGTGCTCACCGCCGCCTGCCTGGCCTGGGTCGGCCGCGGCCGGCCGCCGCGGCCCGCGGCTCCCGTCTCGCTGCCGGCGCTGGCCATCGCCACCGTGGCCGTCGTCGCCTACGGCTTCGTCGCCATCGCCTGGCCCATCGACAGTTTCGTGACCTCCTTTGTCGCCGGTCCGGGGCGCCTGCTGCTGGCGGCCGCCATGCTGGTGGGCACGCTCGCCTTCTTCCTTGCCGACGAGTGGCTGACGCGCGGGATCGGCACACCGCGCCTCGCCTATGCGGCGTCGAAGCTCGCCTTCGTCGTCTCGCTGGCGCTGGCTGTCAGCCTTGATTTCGGGCGGCTGTTCTTCCTGATCATCATCGTGCCGGTGATCGTGCTGTTCCTGCTGGTCTACGGCCTGTTCAGCGGCTGGGCCTATCGCCGCACCGGCCATCCCTTCGTCGGCGGGGTGGCCAACGCGGTCGCCTTCGCCTGGGCCATCGCCGTCACCTTTCCGCTGCTGGCCGGATAGGACCTGCGCGCCGCGGCGCATGGCCACGACCACCATCGCCAAGCCGGCCTGCCGTTGATCCATCACAATCTCCGCGGATGTCTTGCGTGTCACCCTGTCTGGACGGTTCCTCCGGCGGTGCCGAGATCGCCGGCGACTGGCCGTCGGCGTGGGGCGCGTGTCTGGCCGGCCAGCCTGCCGGTTCAGCATCGGTACCGGTGGCTGGTCGCTGAGGACATGCCCGGCTTGCGTGGGCGGGCTGCTTCGGCCGAGTTCTCGTCGGGTGAGATTGCTCGATTGTCTCATGCCGGTTACGGGCCATCCGGGCCTGCGTGACGCTCCGTTTCGGCACCCTGTTTTTGCTCTGACAGTGCGTATTTTCCCGCCTATACATCGCGGATTGCCCATGCGGAGCACGCAGCATGACCCGGCGTACCCACGCCAAACTTCGAAAGGGAATTGTCGAGACCTGTCGCGACATGAACCGCATCGGTCTGAACCAGGGAACATCCGGCAATCTCTCGCACCGGGTTCCAGGCGGCATGCTGATCACACCGTCATCGCTGCCCTACGACCGCATGGAAGCCGATGACATCGTCACCATGGCGTTTTCGGCCGAGTATGAGGGCAGGCACCGCCCCTCGTCGGAGTGGCGGTTTCACCGCGACATTCTGAAGGCCCGCGAGGATGTGAATGTCGTGCTGCACACGCATTCGACGTTCTCGACCGTCGTGGCAGTCCATGAGCGCGCGATCCCCTGCTTCCACTACATGGTTGCGGTGGCCGGGGGAAATGACATCCGCTGCGCACCCTATGCGTGCTTCGGCACGCAGGCACTGTCTGACAACGTCCTGCGCGCGCTCGAGGGGCGCAGTGCGTGCCTGCTCGGTCATCACGGGTTGATCGTGACTGCGCAGACGTTCGAAAAGGCTCTCTGGCTGGCGGTCGAGGTGGAGACGCTCGCGAAAATGTATGTCCACGCGCTGGCGATCGGCGAACCGCCTTGTCTCAGCGACGCCGAAATGGCGCAGGTGCACGAGCAGATCCGGCGGATGGGCTACGGGCAGGCTCCCGATGGTGACGACGTCACCGACGTCCCGCGTCCGAGGGTCTCCCGGCCGGGCGGAGCACAGTGATGGGTGCTGGCGCCGGAAGGGGCGCCTTCATCAAGCAGACACTGCCGTGCGGCAGCAAAGGACATTTCGTGAGGCGCGAGGGGCCATGAAGATCGAAGGCACACATTATCGGACGATCTGGCCGGGTGCGGACGGCCGGTCCATCGACGTGATCGACCAGACACGGCTGCCGCACGCGTTCGAGGTGCTGCGCCTCGCAACCCTGCCGGAGTGCGCACGTGCCATCAGCGGCATGATCGTCCGTGGCGCGCCGCTGATCGGCGTCACGGCGGCCTATGGTGTCGCGATCGCCATGCGCGACGATGCCTCGGATGCCGGGCTCGCCCTTGCCTACGACATCCTGCTGGCAACCCGCCCGACGGCCGTGAACCTGCGCTGGGCGCTCGACGACATGCGACATGCCATCGCGCCGCTGTCACCCGCCGCGCGCTTCGCGGCGGCCTGGGCGCGCGCCGGCGAGATCGCCGAGGCGGATGTCGCGATATCCCGTCGCATCGGCGAGGCCGGTTTGCCGCTGATCACGGACATCCACATGCGAACCGGCCGCAGGGTCAACATCCTGACGCATTGCAATGCCGGCTGGCTCGCAACGGTGGACTGGGGCACGGCAACGGCCCCGATCTACATGGCGCATGACGCCGGAATTCCCGTCCATGTCTGGGTGGATGAGACCCGTCCGCGCAATCAGGGTGCGTCCCTGACGGCCTATGAGCTCGGCCACCACGGCGTGCCGCACACGATTGTCGTCGACAACGCCGGCGGGCATCTGATGCAGCACGGCATGGTGGATCTGTGCATCGTCGGGACCGACAGGACGACCGCACGCGGCGACGTCTGCAACAAGATCGGCACCTACCTCAAGGCGCTGGCGGCGAAGGCGAACGACGTTCCCTTCTATGTCGCGCTTCCCGAAACCACCATTGACTGGACCATCGAGAACGGCGTCCGCGACATTCCCATCGAGGAGCGTGATGGCGGTGAGGTCACGCACATGACGGGCCGGCTTGTGGGCGGCGGGACCGCGACTGTCGAGATCACCGCGCCCGGATCGCCCGTGTCGAATTTTGCCTTCGACGTTACGCCGGCCGCGCTGGTCACGGCATTGATCACGGATCGTGGCGTCTGCGCGGCGACATCCGAAGGGCTGCTGAGTCTGTTCGAGCCGCCTGCGCGTTAGGGCGGCCGGACAAGCGAGACGGACGGCAAACCCGCTGGCGGCAAGGCGCAACCCCGGATCGCCAGCCGCACAGTGAACCGGTGTCGCTCCGGTCTCAGTCGACCCCGCACCACTCCGCAATGATGCAGGCGGCCACCGCCACCGCACGGAGATAGTCGGCGACGTCGACCCATTCGTCGTGGCTTCCATTCTGGCTGAGGTCGCCACACAGCGGCCCAAGCCCGACGGTCGGGATCCCCTTCTGGACGATGGGGTTTCGGATGTCGCTTCCCGTATGCATCGGGTTCACGACCGGGGCGCGGCCCGTGACGGCACTGACCGCCGTCGACACGGACAGGAAGAGCGGATGGTCGGCCGGCACGTCCGCGCCGGTCATCCCCGCCTCCCAGACAACCGCAGCCGGATGCTCCGTCAGCCATGGATCGGCCGCACAAGCTGCCGACACCGCCTGTTCGACCTCGGCCCGGATCGCCGAAAGCCGCTCACCCGGCGGAAATGCCAGCGCGCAGCCGAGCACGCAGGTTGCGGGGACACGGGCCAGCCGGTCCGGCTGTCCGGATGCGGCATGCGAGATCATCAAATTGGTCGAGCGGCCAACAGCCCCCTCGAGCAGCGGGTGATGGACGCGCCTGGCCCGACGCGTGTCCAGCGCCCGCAGCGCCTCGGCGATCACCAGCGCCTTGTCGACGGGGTTTACCGCAAGATGGGCGAAGGCAGTCTGCAGCGGTTCGGTCGTGGGCGGCGCCTTGCCGTCGACGAGGATCCGGAACTCGACCTGCCCGGACGCGAATGCCTTCACCTCGCCCATGCCCATCCCCGACTCTGCCGGGTGCAGGTAGACCGCCGCATCCGACGACAGCCCCGCGTGCAGCAGGGCGGAGACGCCGCGCGCGTGTCGCTTGCTGGGCGTGCTGGCGATGATGACGTCGCCGCGCGGCGTGAGTCCGGCTGCCTGAACGACCCGCAATGCCTCGACCATCACGGCTACCCCCGCCAAATCATCGGCGACACCCCACCCGTAGAGCCGGCCGTCGGCGATCTCTGCGGCGAAGGGCGGGTGACGCCACTGCCCGAGATCGCTGGGCGGCTCGCTGTCGGGGTGGGCAAAGAACACCAGGCTGCGCCCTCCACCCGATCCACGCCGGCGCGCGGTGACGCACCGGCGCTCGCCGGGCTCGATCGCCGCCGTGCCGGCGAACTCCTCGATCATCGGCACGTCGGACGGCCTGTACGACAGGGACCCGACGTCGCAACCCAGCGCCGCTGCGGCCCGTGCCACCGTGTCCTGGACGGCCGCTTCGCCAGTCTCCCCGGCATGGATCAGGGCGCGCAGGAAAGCGAGCGAACCGGCCTCGCCGGCCGCCGCTGCCGCGATCACGCGCTGTGTCGGGCTCATGCTGCAGTCTCCCTAGACCATCACTGTGGCCCGCCGGCGCCGCAGCCGATGGATCACCGTGAAGGTGGTGTAGTCGACGGGGTCGGCGCCGAGCGGCGCGCCACGCCCCGCCACCGTCAGGCGCACGGGGCCGGGACCGGCGAAGGCCTGGATCTCGAACGTCGCCTGGGTGAGCGCCGGGTCCGCCAACAGTTCGCACCGCGTCCGGTCGAGGCCAAGGCCTGCGAGCGCAACGCCGACCGCAACATTGATGTGGCGCGGGAACAGTCTGACGGCCTCCCGGACCGAGGTCGAGAGGAAGACCGCAGGCGCCGTGGCACGATCCAGATCGATCATCGCCTCGGCTGGCGTGTCCCGCCAGCGCATCGGCGGGTAGGCAGCCCGGAACAGGACGTCATCGAGCCTGTCCTCGCGCGCCGCGGCGAGAAACTCGAGCGATCCCATCGCCCCGGCCACGATGTCGAGCCGACCGTGCCCGGCTGCAGCAGCGGCCATGATCGTCGCCTCGAAGCCGGGATCGGCCAATGCCGCCAGCGACAGCGGCATGAGGTCTGCGCCGGAGGCAAGGACCGCGGGACCGAACTCCGTCAGGGCCGCGGCGCCGGCACACTCGACGACGACGTCGGGTCGCGTGGCCACAAGGTCCTGCAAGCGGGTGAAGACGCGCTCTGCCCCGACAAGCGATTCCGCTGCCTCGCGCGCATCCTCCCTCACCAGAATGCCGGCAAGGTCCGGGGCATGTGACGTTCCCGGGAGACGTTGCAGGATGCGTTTGCCGATCCGTCCGAGGCCGATGATCGCGAAGCGACACCGGCTCCTCTCAGTGGTCATCGCGCGCCAGATTCTTGGCGGCGATGCCGCGTTCCTTGTAGGCCTTGCCGTAATAGGCCTCGATGCGCCGCTGCACGAGGTCCCACGCGCTGGTCATCACCAGATAGATGATCGCGATGCAGGTGAAGACCTCCAGCACCTCGAAGCGCTGCTGCATCAGGATCTGCCCGCGCCGCAGCAGCTCCTCCATCGAGATGACCGAGGCGATCGAGGTCGTCTTGAGCAGGCCGTTCACCGAGTTGCCGAGCGCCGGCACGATGACCCGCATGGCCTGCGGCACGGTGATGAGCAGGAACGCCTTCCAGCGGGTCAGCCCGAGCGAGAGAGCCGCATCGCGCTGGCCGCGTGGCACGGCCTGGATCCCGGCCCGCAGAATCTCCGAAAGATACGCGGCCTCGTTCAGAACGAGGCCGAGCAGGGCCGCCTCCAGGACATTGAGGCGCCACAGGCCGAGCTGCGGGAGCCCGGTGTAAATGATGATCAGCTGGACGAGGAGAGGGGTCCCGCGAAAGAGCCAGACGTGGAACTGCGCATATCCCTTGAGAACGCGGTTGTCCGACAAGCGGAACAGCACGAGCAGGAGCGCAAGCGCCAGGCCAAGCACGAGTGTCGCGGCCGTCAGCCCGAGCGTCACTGCGGCGCCGCCAAGCAGATACGGATTGACGAAGTAGCTCCAGAACCCGGCCCAGTTCCAGACCTGCATGCGTCATCTCCAGGGCGAACTCTTGCCGGCGGATGCGATCCGCCGGCGCCGGCTGCGAGGTTGGGAGCCTTGTCAGGCCGGACCCGGACCCTTGATGGAGAATTCCTTCTCGTCGATCTTCAGGACGCCGTACTTGTCCAGCAGCTGGTCGTAGTAGCCGCTCTTGCGCAGCTCGTTCAGACCGGTGACGGCCGCATTGGCCAGCGTCTTGTCGGCGAAAGCAAAGGTAGCGGTCTGCGGGAAGAGCCCCGCGACCGCACGGGTGAAGTCACCCCGGCCCTGCCAGTACATCGCCGTCGCGTCGATCGAGGTGGCGGCGTCGACCTGCCGGGCGCGCAGTGCCTGGAAGGCCTCGGCAAAATTGTTGAACGTCCGGACCTCGAGGCCCTTCAGCCCGGCCTTGGTCAGCATGTCACCGACCTCGCGGGTCCGGCGCTCCTCGATGCCGCCGAGCTCGACCCCCACGGCCTTGCCGGCGAGGTCCTGCCACTTCTCGATTTTCTGCGGATTGCCGGGCGATACGAGGAAGCTGATCGCGGCCTGTTCGTAGGGGATCATGTACATCAACTTGGACCGCTCCTCGGTCCAGAAGATGCCGGTGTTGATCATGTCCCAGCGCTTGGCAGCGAGACCCGGGACCATCGCGGCGAACTCGATGCGCACATATTCGGGCGTCAGCCCGAGCTGCTTGGCGAGCGCATTGCCGAGTTCGACGCGCATGCCCTGCAACTCGCCCTTGTCGTTGACGAACTGGAGCGGCGGCAGCGTCGGGTTGATCGACATCACCAGCGTGCCCGCCTTGATGATGTTGGGCGTGGCGAGCTTCGCCTGGGCGCGGGACGGGCGAATGCCCGCCGCGAGCGCGCCGGCTGCGGCCCCTGCGCCAAGCAACAGGCTGCGCCGGTCAACGAGGGCTGCGGACGGGATGCGTGCCTTGGGCATGATGCGGACCTCTCGGGGGTAATGACGCAAGGGCAAGTCTGGAATACAAATCGTATGCGAAGTTTGGACACCTTCACAAGAGCGGCTCCCGTCACAAGAGTGCTTCTTGCGCAGGAAGGAGACCGCATGGCCGCGCCCCACGTGATGACCGTGCTCGGTCCGGTCGAGCCCCCCCGGCTCGGGTCGGTGCTCATGCACGAGCACCTGTTGTGTGACCTCACGCCGCTGGCCCACCGTGCCAGGGGCGAGCCCGAAGTCGAGATCACGCTCGAAAACGCCTTCGACGTGAACTACCGGCCCGGCGAGCATATCGGGAATCACCGTTTGCAAGACCTGGACCGCGCCACCCGGGAGGTCGCGATGTTTCGCGACGACGGCGGCGGAACCATCGTGGAGATGACGATCGGCGGGATCGAGCCCGACCTCGAGGGGCTGGCGGCGATCTCCAGGGCCACCGGCGTCCACATTGTCGCGGGTGCGGGCTGGTACACGGAGCCCTACCTCGACGCCGATACCCTCGCGCTGTCCGTCGAGGCTCTCGCCGAGACGATGATCAGGGAACTGACGGAAGGCGCCCGGGGCACCGCCATCCGCTGCGGCATCATCGGCGAGATCGGATGCTCCTGGCCCCTCACGCCGTTCGAGCGCCGTTCCCTGCAGGCCGGCGCCCGGGCGCAGCGGGCGACAGGGGCGTCGATCACGGTCCATCCGGGCCGACACCCGCAGGCGCCACACCAGATTCTCGACATCCTCGCCGCCGCCGGGGCGGATCTCGGACGCGTCATCATCGACCACATGGACCGCACCTACGAGGGCGAGGACGCCGAGGTGCTTGGCCTCGCCAGGCGGGGATGCGTGGTCGAGTACGATTTCTTCGGGATCGAGACATCGAAGTACTGGATGGGTGTCGCCGACCTGCCGACCGACTGGATGCGCCTGCGGGCAGTCCGCCGGCTGATCGATGCCGGTCTGGGCGACAAGGTCGTTCTGTCCCACGACATCTGCACACGCTCACGCCTGCGTACGCTTGGCGGGCACGGCTATGGCCATCTCCTGCGCAACGTTGTCCCGCTGATGCACGAGCGCGGATTTTCTCACGACGAGATCACCATGCTGCTGGTAGAGACGCCCAAACGCCTCCTGACAATCGGCTGACATCCAGTGTGGCCGAGCGTACCGACAGGCTGGCGTCCCGCCCCGCCTTTGCCTACGAGTTCCACCACGTCCCGCTCTTGCAGCCACCCGGACCGACAATGACAAAGCGCTTTCGCGGCACCTTCACCGTCATGATCACGCCCTGCGATGCCGATGGCGCGGTCGATCCAAAGGCCCTCGGGGACTTTACCGAGTGGCAGATCCGGCAGGGCATTCACGGACTGATCCCGCTGGGGTCTACGGGCGAGTTCCTGTCACTGTCGGACGACGAGAAGCGGCGCGTCGCCGATACGGTCATCCAGCGTACCGCCGGGCGCGTGCCGGTCCTGATCGGAACGGGCGCCGAGGACACCCGCGAGGTCGTCCGCCTGAGTCGTCAGGCCGAAAAGCTGGGCGCCGACGGCGTGATGATCATACCGCCCTTCTACTCGACGCCCACGGACGACGAACTCGTGCACCACTACAGGTCCGTCGCCGAGGCGATCTCCATCCCCATCATGGTCTACAACAATCCGGCGACGGCCAATGTTGACCTGAAGCCAGACCTCGTCGGGCGCATCGCCGAGATTCCCGGCTGCGACTACATCAAGGAATCGACACTGGAGGTCACGCGGGTCCGTGACATCATCCGGGTGTGCGGGGACAAGATGACGGTCTTCGGCGGCATTCTCGGCTTCGAATCCTTCGTCGATGGTGCCGAGGGCTGGGTCGCTGTCGCCTCGAATGTCGCGCCCGGGCCGATGGCCCGGCTGTTCGAGCTGGTCGCCGACGAACAGGAGGTCTTCAAGGCGAGGGACCTCTATCTGCACTGGCTGCCCATCATCGAGGCTGTCTTCGGCCAGTACTATGTGGGCGGCACGAAGTCGCTGCTGAACCACATGGGCTTTCCAGCCGGCATCCCAAGGCCCCCGCGCCTGCCGCTGCCGCCGGAGACCGACCGGCGGATGAAGGCCCTGGTAGACCAGTTCGGCCTCCGTTTCGACCTTGCAGGCTGAGGCGCTCATGTCAGACATCCGACGGGACATCGAAGCCATTCTGGCCCCGCTGGTGGCCATCGACACCTCGTACCCGCCGGGCACGTCCAGTGACCTGTGCGCGGCCATCGCGCCGGATCTGCAGGCCCTGGGCTACCGGGTCGGCGTCCACGCCGAGGTTGAGGGACTCGACAACTGCGTCGCCTCCATCGGCAGCGGATCACCGCATCTCGTCTTCAACGCCCATGTCGACACCGTCGGGGCAGGGGAGAGGGCGAACTGGCGCACGGATCCGTTTGCCCTCACCGGCGATGGCGATCGGCTTTACGGCTTGGGTGCGTCGAACTGCAAGGGCTCCATGGCCGTCCACCTGTGGCTGGCCCGTCGGATCGCCGAGCGGGGCGGGCCATCGCGGGGAACTGTGACCTTCACCTTCGTCACGGACGAGGAAAGTCTCGGGCCGCACGGCATGCGCTTCCTGCGCCAGGCGGGGCTGGTGCGACCGGACCTGCTGTGTCTCGGCGCACCGACCTCCAACACCGTGATCACGGCCGAGCGGGGCGTCATGTGGGTGGCGGTCGAGACTGTCGGCAAGGCTGCGCACGCAGGTGCGCCACAGACCGGCGACAACGCGGTCGAGCGGATGGTGCGCTTGGTCGGGCATTTGCAGCGCGACCTGTTCCCGCGCATCGCCGCCCGCCGCGATGGCGCTCTGGCGTCCACGGTCAATCTTGGCCAGTTCCACGGCGGCACCAACACCAATGTCGTCCCCAGCCGCTGCCGGATCGAACTCGACCGCCGCCTGCTGCCGGACGAGACGGTGGACGGCGCCCATGCCGAGATCGTCGAGAGCCTGTCGCGCGCCGGCGAGCCGGAGGGCAGCGTCTCCACCGAGCTGATGCGCGGGACGAACGGCTTCGCCTCCTCGCGCGACGGCACTCTTGTCCGGGCCATTGCCGAAGCCGTCCAGGCGGTGATCGGAACGCCCGTGCGCTTTGCCGACGCCGTCGGTGCCAGCGACGGCCGCTGGTTCGCCGATGACGGGATCGAGATTGTCAATTTCGGGCCGGGCGGCGGGTCCGAGGGGCACGCTGCCAACGAGTTCATCCTCGCCTCAGAGCTGGAGGAAAGCGCCGCAATCCACTTGGAGATGGTCGCCCGCATCACCGGTTTCGCGTCCTGATCATGACGGTCGACCGGGGCCAGGCGGCGAGCCTGTCCGTCACGGTGGACGGGGTGTCCCTCGCGGCCGTGCCTGGCGAGACGGTCGCGGCCACTCTCGTGTCCCATGGCATGCTCGCGCAGGGCGTCGGCAAGGACGGCGAAGCCCGGGGCCATTTCTGCGGGATGGGTGTCTGCCACGATTGTCTGGTTGCGATCGACGGCCAGTCAGGCCAGCGGGCCTGTCTCGCCAAGGTCACCGACGGCATGGTCATCGGGCTCGGCAAAAGTCCGGCCATCCAGATCCTTGATAGGGCGCTTTCGGATGTCGCGCCCCGTCCCGACGCGGGGCCCGTTTTACGCTCCGTCGACGTGCTCGTGGTCGGGGCCGGCCCGGCGGGGCTGTCGGCGGCCCTGTCGGCAGCGCAGGCTGGCGCTACGGTGCTTCTTGTCGACGAGCGCCCGGCTTCCGGAGGGCAGTACTACAAGCAGGCCGGATCCCCGATGGCCGCCCCTCCGGACGGTCAGATGCGGACTGGCTCGGCCCTCATCGCCGCGGTGATCGCCGCTGGGGTGGTGGTCGAAGGTGAAACCCTTGCGTGGGGCGTCGCCCGTGCAACGGAAGGTCATCTGGAAGTGTCCATGCTGCGGGACGGAGTGGCCGCCCTTGTGCGACCTGCCATCCTGATCATCGCCACCGGAGCCTTCGAGCGCCCCGCGATGGTGCCCGGATGGACGCTGCCTGGCGTCATGACGCCAGGCGCCGCCCAGACCTTGTTGCGCAGCTATGGCGTGCGGCCAGGCAAGCAAGTTGTTGTCGCAGGCAATGGACCGCTGAACCTTCAGGTCGCCCGAGAGCTACAACGCGCCGGCGCGCAGGTGGCGCTGGTGGAAGCGGCACCGGCGCCGTGGACGCGGCCCGCCGCTGCTGCACGGCTGGCGGTCGCCGGCCCGCGGCTGGCCGTCGAGGGTCTCTTCACCCTGCTTGCGTTCCAGCGTGCAGGTGGCCGCGCCCTGTTCGGAGCGCGCCTCCTGGAGGTCGAGGGACAGGTGAAAGCCGAACGGGCGATGATTTCGACCGGCTCTGGAGACGGGCCGTCGGACCGGACAGTCATCCCGGTCGATGCCGTGCTGGCGGCAGACGGTTTCGTGCCGGCCGCCGACCTGGCACGCCTGCTCGGTCTGGACATGACGACCGATGTGCGAGGAGCCCTCGTCGTTGCACGCGGCGACGACGGTGCGACGGCGCAGCCCGACGTCTTCGTGGTCGGCGAGGCCGGCGGCTTTGGCGGCGCGCACATCGCAGCTGCCCAGGGGCGACTTGCCGGGCGG
>JBMOJG010000019.1:0-11588 GCA_049316925.1 Alsobacter sp.
CGGCCAACCGCACGCCGTCCCGGATTGCGCTGGAGGCCGCACGGGGCGTGTTCCCGGACGAGGGCCTCGCGCGCTACGAGTGGCGCAAGCATGGCACCTGTTCCGGCCGCAGCCCCTCGGACTATTTCTCCGATGTCCGGAGGGCCCGCGACCGTGTGGTCATTCCCGAGCCCCTGAAGTCGCCACGGACGGCGCAATCCTTCGTGCCGCTTGATCTCGAGCGGGCCTTTGCGGCGGCCAATCCCGGGCTACGCCCCGACATGATGGCGGTTGCCTGCCGCGGTGCCGTGTTGCAGGAGGTTCGCATCTGCTTCAGCCGTGACCTGCGCGGGTTCCAGACCTGTCGCGAGGTCGACCGCAACGCCTGCCGCACCCGCGAGATCAGCGTCCCTGCCGTGCGTTGACGCGGCGGTGGTTTTCCTGTCGAAGGCGGCATGAACTACCGACACGCCTTCCACGCCGGCAATTTCGCGGATGTCGTCAAGCACGCGGTGCTGGCGCGGATCCTGGTCCATCTGTGCGGCAAGGACGCAGCGTTCCGGGTGATCGACACCCATGCGGGGCGGGGGCTCTACGACCTTGCCGACGAGGCATCGCAGCGCACCGGCGAATGGCACGGCGGGATCGGTCGGTTGGACGAGGCGCCGCTGGCCGGGACGGCGGCCGATCTGGCCGCTCCCTATCTGGAGGCGGTGCAGGCGACCCGCGCGCTGGCGGGCCCTCTCGCCTATCCGGGTTCGCCCGTGCTGGCGCAGCACCTGGCGCGGGCGCAGGACCGGCTGGTCTTCGTCGACAAGCATCCGGCCGAGGCCGAGGCGTTGCGTGCCGCCATGGGGCGCGACAAGCGGGTGCGCGTGGTTGAACTCGACGGCTGGACGGCGCTGAACGCCTCCGTGCCGCCGCCCGAGAAGCGCGGCCTCGTGCTGCTGGACCCGCCCTTCGAGGAACCCGGCGAGTTCGACCGCATGGCCCAGCGCCTCGCTCAGGCCTGGCGCAAATGGCCGACGGGGGTCTATGCGGCGTGGTACCCGGTGAAGGAGCCGCACGCGGTGGAACACTTCCATGCCGTGGTCGCCGCGTCGGGCGTCCAGCGCGTGCTTGACCTGCGGGTGCTGCGGCGCCCGCCGACCGTCCCGGCCACGCTGGTGGGAACCGGGATGGTGGTGGTCAACCCGCCATGGCGGCTGGCAGACGACCTCGCGATCCTGCTGCCGGCGCTTGCAGACCGCCTTGGAAGCGGATCAGGAGCGTCGTGGTCCTGCAATTGGCTCGTGCCGGAACAGGGCCGAGGCTAGACCCCCGTCTCCCGTAATGCTTATCAGGCCTAAACTACATCTCGTATTTGATTGTTGTCTGCCGTTCGGCTGGCAATAGGTTTGCGGTTGCAAAGACGTCCGACTTGTTGGACATTTTTGATGTGCTTAAGTGGGGCACTTTGCCGCCGTTTCGTCGCATGTCGTTCCTCCGTCAGGGGAGAGGCAACCGTCAACGGCGGCCCGCTCCATTGAGCGTCGCGCGGCGGGAGGGCCGCGTCGAGGTCACTGCGGATCCGCCGGATCCGACTGAGGAGCGAAGGGCATGCCGCAGCTTGGCGTGGTGAAATTCTTCAATACCGAAAAAGGCTACGGCTTCATCAAGCCGGACGACGGCGGCCGCG
This sequence comes from Alsobacter sp., assembly GCA_049316925.1. Taxonomy (GTDB): domain Bacteria; phylum Pseudomonadota; class Alphaproteobacteria; order Rhizobiales; family Beijerinckiaceae; genus Alsobacter. The sequence continues at coordinate 1,658 of JBMOJG010000019.1, forward strand.
ACATCTTCGTCCACGTCACTGCGGTGTCGCGGGCCGGACTGCAGAACCTGGACCAGGGACAGAAAGTGTCCTTCGAGGTTGAGCCGGACAAGAAGGGCAAGGGCCCCAAGGCGGTCAACCTCATCGTGCTGGCGGACTGACGCGGCACAGTCCCACGGCTCTGGCGGCGACGCGGCAGGCGAGGCTTGCAAGCGACAGCGGCGCGCGGTCTGTTGACGCCGGACGATCCTGCGAAGGGCGGGGTCGGTTCGAGCCGAAGGCGTTCGCATGGCATCCCTGACCCACATCCTGTCGCAGATCGAGTCCGGAGCGCTCACTCCGCAGGCGGCCATCGACGGATCGGCCGCAGCGGTAGCGGAGCGTGACGGTGCGATCGGGGCTTTCGTCCGTACCGTGCCTGACCCCCGCGCCGGATCGGGGCCGCTTTCCGGCATCGCTGTCGGGATCAAGGACATCATCGACACCGCCGACCTTGCCACCGAGATGGGATGTCCGGCGATCTATGGCGGCTGGCAGCCGCGGGCCGATGCGCCCGTGGTGGCGCGGCTGCGAGCCCTTGGGGCGACCATCCTGGGCAAGACGGCGACCACGGCGTTTGCCGCCATGGATCCGGCCGCGACGCGCAACCCGCATGATCCGGCGCGGACTCCTGGCGGATCCTCATCGGGCTCAGCCGCGGCGGTGGCCGCCGGGATGGTGCCGCTGGCGCTTGGCACCCAGACGGCGGGATCGGTGATCCGGCCCGCCGCCTATTGCGGAGTCGCGGCCATGAAGCCGTCCTTCCGGTTGCTGCCGACGGTCGGCGTGAAGCCCAGCGCGTGGACGCTCGACACGGTTGGGGTCTTCGCCCAGGGGGTGGCGGACGTGGCGGTGGCGCTCGAATGGCTGTGCGGGCGACCAATGCTGATCGCAGAAACGACCGTGCCGCTGCGCTTTGGCGTGGTGCGACTCGAGCACGCCGGCGCGCCTGAGCCCGAGGCCGAGGCGGCACTGTCGCGCGCCACCGCCCTGCTGGCTGCGGCCGGGCATCTTGTGGTGCCGCTGCGCCTGCCTGAAATCTGCGCCGAAGCCCAGGCCGCTCAGTCCACCTTGCAGAACTACGAGATGGCCCAGGCCATGGCGTGGGAGTGGCAGGCCATGCGGCACGCCCTGCCGCCGCGGATCGGCGAGGCGCTCGATGCCGCCCAGGCGCTCGACGCCGCGGCCTATGACCGTGCGCGTGGCACGGCCCGGCAGGCCCGGCTGGCGGTACGCGACGTGTTCTGTGACGTCGATGTGGTGCTGACCTTCGCGGCGCCGGGCATTGCGCCGGACCGGGCAACGACCGGGGATCCGCGGTTCAACCGGCTGTGGACCCTGCTGGGCGTTCCCTGCGTCGCCGTGCCCGGTCTGCGGGCCGGGCGGATGCCAGTCGGGCTGCAGGTGGTCGGTCCGTTCGCGCGGGACGCGGCAACGTTGTCTGCTGGCCTGGTGCTGGAGCGATTGCTTGCCACGGCGCCCGGTCTCTAGCGGTGCCACGTGTTGCCGCACGCACTCCACCAACCGGTCCTTGTCTGGCAAGATCGCGGGTCAAGCTTGGTGTGCGAGCAAGAACTGTCATGCAACCTTCGCGATTGCTGATTGTCCCTGCTGTCGCCATGTGCAGCCCAGCCTGAAAGCCAGGCGTCGAGCCTGTAAGGGCGGCGCAGATGAATCATTACAGTGGATCAGGGCATTGATTGCTTGACCATGCTGCAAAGCGATCAAAAATTCCGCTTCGTGGAACATGGGTGTGATGCTATCATTAATATGATGTTAACCGATGGGAGGCCGCGATGGTGATCGTCCAAAGGCTGAACATGGTAGCGATGTGTGCTGCGTTCGCCCTGGTGGCGGCAGTTGTGCTCGGGATGTTCTAGGCTCGCCGCCCCGCGGGCCTGCCCCGAAAAAATCGCCAATTGTCCCTGACGCCGCCGGTCACCCCGGCGGCGTTTTTCATGGGCCTGTTTGATGCCGGCCATGGCGCCGCGCCGACGTTCGCGCAGAGCCCCGGTTGTAGGGTCTATCCGAACTGGCCTTCCACTACGGCAATGTGCATCACGGCGATGTTTTGGCCTTCCCGCTTGACGCCTTCACCCCGCTGGCGGTCGCGGCGTCATGTTCGGGTGCAGGGCCTGGGGGCAGGGCGTGGCGGAGGGCAGCCAGGAGGGATTGTTCTCGACCATCACGCAGCGCGCGATGCGGGAGCCCTCGGCGGTCCGAAGGCAGATTGTTTCGCCCATCTGGAACGACGACCCGTCGGATCCACGGCAGGTGCAGGGCGGTTGGGGCGGGATTGGTTCGCGCGGGATAGGAGCGAACCTGCCTTCGGCGCCGGCCGGCATGGCCGCCGCAATCAGGACTGCGACGGCGAGGCCGCGAGCCAATCCGGCAAGTCCCAGGTCGCGCATTTGCTGAACATAGTGAAAAACACGGCAATCGGAAAGACACAGCACTGTCACCAAATTTGGCGTGAATCGTCAAAATAACCTGTTATTATCCATTCTGAGGGCGCGTATTGCGCCCGCGTAGGGGGATCTCATGAGTGCCATGGTCATCAATCTCATCATCCAGCTTCTGTCGGGTGCAGCCGGCGGCAACATCGCGGGGGCACTGCTGAAGCAGTTCAGCCTCGGAACCGTCGGCAACACGATCGCCGGCGTCGTCGGCGGCGGCGTCGGCGGCCAAATCCTCGGTTCGCTCCTGGGCGGCGCGGCTCCGGCCGCTGCGGCGGCTGCGGGCGGCCTCGACATCGGGTCGATCATCACCCAGGTCGCCGGCGGCGGCGTTGGTGGCGGCGCCCTGATGGTGATCATCGGCATCGTCAAGCAGATGATGGGCCAGAAGGCCTGATTGGCATCGGCCGGACCGCCTCGCGGTCCGGCCTTCGTCCTGGAGGACTGTCTGTCTGCGATCTCGCGGCGAGCCTGTCCGGCTCCGGATACGGGGCTTCAGATCGGACGGCAAACATGCGACACCGGGCGGGCCCGTCCGGAGAGCTGACATGCCGCGCTACATCATCCTCGACAATGTTACCGGCGCCATCGTCGCCGACACGCTCGATCTCGACGGGCCGCCGCGTGAGGAGAGCCCGCGCGAGGCCGTGGAGCGGTTCGACGGCCTGACGCTGGAAGACAAGCGAAGCTATGTCGAGGAAGACCCGACCGCGGCGCTGAACGCGGCGCTTGGCTATATCGTCTACGCGGCGCCCGACGACTATCCGAAGGTCAGGGACGGCGCCGACCAGGACGTCATCGACGCCATGATCGAGGCCTGCGAGCCGGTGGCGTTCGTCGAGGTGCGCGAGCTGTGATCAGGCCCGCCGGTCACGCATGATCGGCATCGCCTACCAGCCGGACGTTCCCGGTCCGCCCTTGAACGGGCCGCTCACGTCAGGCGTGATCCAGCCGCCATAGAAGCCGCCGTCCTGGGGCCGAGCAGTGGCGCCGTCGACGGTGCAGCGGTCCATCAGCGACGGGTACACCGCCACAAAACCGGCAATGGCGGCGAATGAGGGCGTTGGCCGCGGATAGGCCCAGGCCGCCCGTCGGGCGGTCCTGCCCGGCGCGTCGCCCGTTGCCGGGACGACAATGTCGAAATAGGTCGCCGGGCCCTTCCATTCGCAGACGCTGCCGACGCCCGCCAGCGGCACCAGCCACTCCATCCGAACGTCCTCCGGCGGCAGGTACCAGGTCGGAGGATGACTGGTCTCCAGCGCCCGCCAGGCCCGCTTGGTATCGGCCAGCACCGCGCCGCCATACGTCACCACGACGTGGCGGTCTGACGGTTGCACGATGGCTGGTCTTGGAAAATCCCAGACGCTCTCCTGGCCGGGGCCGGGCGGGATGGGCGTGGGGCGGAGCATCGGCCTATCCCTTCTTCCCGCCGCGGAACGCCCGCGTGCCGCCGCGACCCGCCTTGCTGCGGCCGGCGGCCTCGGCACCCAACGGCCGGCCGAGACCGCCGCCGAGATTGTGCGGGCCCATCTCGTCCAGTGTCGGCTTGCGGGCACGGGTGGCCGGCATGGTGTCGGCGGGCGCGGGGTCGTTCGGGTCGGGTGGCGGCAGATTGCCGGCGCGCCCGTATTTCTTCGGCCCGGCGTAGCCGCCGGTGCGGTCCTCGACGGCCTGCTGGCGGGCCATCGGGTCGTCGGCGATGGCCAGCTCGGTGGCCTGCAGGCGCTTGATCTCGTCGCGCAGCCGCGCCGCCGTCTCGAATTCGAGATTGGCGGCGGCCTCGCGCATGCGCTTCTCGAGGTCGGCGAGCGTCGCCTTCATGTTGTGCCCGACCAGTGCGCCCTCGCGCGCCACGCCGGTGTCGACGCGCACATGGTCGCGCTCATAGACGCTGTCGAGGATGTCGCCGATCGTGCGCCGGACGCTTTCGGGCGTGATGCCGTTGGCGGTGTTCCAGGCCTCCTGCTTCTCGCGGCGACGGTCGGTCTCGGCAATGGCGCGCTCCATCGACCCCGTCACGTGGTCGGCATAGAGGATCACGCGGCCATCGATGTTGCGGGCGGCGCGGCCGATGGTCTGGATCAGCGACGTCTCCGAGCGCAGGAACCCTTCCTTGTCGGCGTCGAGGATGGCCACAAGCGCACATTCGGGAATGTCGAGGCCCTCGCGCAGCAGGTTGATGCCGACGAGCACATCGAAGGCGCCCAGCCGCAGGTCGCGCAGGATCTCGATGCGCTCGATCGTGTCGATGTCGGAGTGCATGTAGCGCACGCGCACGCCGTTCTCGTGGAGGTACTCGGTCAGGTCCTCCGCCATGCGCTTGGTCAGGACGGTGACGAGGCTGCGGTAGCCGTTCGCCGCCACATCGCGGACCTCGCCGAGGAGGTCGTCGACCTGGGCCCGCGCCGGGCGGATGTCGATCGGCGGGTCGATCAGGCCGGTCGGCCGGATCACCTGCTCGACAAAGACGCCGCCGGACTGCTCCATCTCCCAGCCGCCCGGCGTCGCCGAGACGTGGACGGTCTGCGGCCGCATGGCCTCCCACTCCTCGAACCGCAGCGGGCGGTTGTCGAGGCAGGAGGGCAGGCGGAAGCCATATTCCGCCAACGTCGCCTTACGCCGGAAGTCGCCGCGATACATCCCACCGATCTGCGGCACGGTGACGTGGCTCTCGTCGATGAACACGAGGGCATTGTCGGGCAGGTACTCGAACAAAGTGGGCGGCGGTTCGCCGGGCCGGCGGCCGGTGAGATAGCGCGAGTAGTTCTCGATGCCGGCGCAGGAGCCGGTGGATTCCAGCATCTCGAGATCAAACAGCGTGCGCTGCTCGAGGCGCTGGGCCTCCAGCAGCCGTCCCATGCGGTAGAGCTCCTCGAGCCGCTGCTTGAGCTCCTCCTTGATGCTCTTGATCGCCTGCTGCAGCGTCGGCTTGGGCGTCACATAATGGGAGTTGGCGTAGACCTTCACGAATTCCAGGTCGGCAGTCTTCGTTCCGGTCAGCGGGTCGAACTCCTGGATCGACTCGATCTCGTCGCCGAACAGGCTCAGCCGCCAGGCGCGGTCCTCGTAATGGGCCGGGAAGATCTCGACCACGTCGCCGCGCACGCGGAACGTGCCGCGGGAGAAGTCGCCCATGCCGCGCTTGTATTGCAGGGCCGTCAGGTCGGCGAGGAGCTGACGCTGGTCCAGCCGCTCGCCGAGCCGGATCGTGAACGTCATGGCGGTGTAGGTCTCGACCGAGCCGATGCCGTAGATGCATGATACGGAGGCAACGATGATGACGTCGTCGCGCTCCAGCAGCGCGCGGGTCGCCGAGTGGCGCATCCGGTCGATCTGCTCGTTGATCGACGATTCCTTCTCGATGTAGGTGTCAGTCCGCGGCACATAAGCCTCGGGCTGGTAATAGTCGTAATAAGAGACGAAATACTCGACGGCGTTGTTCGGAAAGAAGCTCTTGAACTCGCCGTAGAGCTGCGCTGCCAGCGTCTTGTTTGGCGCCAGAACAAGGGCTGGCCGGTTGGTGCGGGCGATCACCTGGGCGGCCGTATAGGTCTTGCCCGAGCCGGTGACGCCGAGCAGCACCTGGTCGCGGTCATGCCGGGCGACGCCCTCGACGAGCTCGGCGATGGCCGTCGGCTGGTCGCCCTTCGGCTCAAACTCCGAGACAAGCTCGAACCGGATGCCGCCTTCCGACTTGTCGGGGCGCTCGGGGCGATGCGGGGTCCAGACCCGGACCTCGCGCAGGTTGGGGTCACCGGCCTCCAGCAGCGCCTTCAGGCTGTCGACCGTGGCGGTCGCGCCGGTCATGCCGTTGCGGACGTGCTGGGCGTCCTCGTCGGCGTCGCGCAGGACGTTGCCCTGGCGGACGCGGCGCGGCGCGGCGCCGAGGATGTCGGAACGGCTGAGCTTGCTGTCGCGCTTGCGGCCCCAAGCCGGTTCGCCGCCATCCGGCTCGATCGGTGTTCCCGGGGCGAAGCCTGCCTGCGGTGCCTCGCCGAAGCCGCGGTTCGCCTCGCGTTCGCGGTTCAGGGCCGGGTTGAGGAGCGCCGCGAGATGCGTGTCGAGCGGCTTCAGCTCGGGCTTCGACGCCTTTGCCCGCGTGTCGCGGCTGGGGTTGCGGGGTGCTTTTGCCATGCTGGCAAGATGGGACGAGTCCATGGCTGCGGCAAGGAGGCGGGCGACGGTTCAGCTCACAGGAGGGGACTTTCGCCACGTTTTAGGCATGGTCTTTACCGAAGGTGAAGGGAACCCATGGTTGCATGGTTTGGCTTTCGTCTCCGGACTCGTCATGGCCGATCCCGTCTTGATCCTGCACGCCCTCAACCGCTTCGGGCTCGGTGCCCGCCCGGGTGATGCCGCCCGTGCGGCTGGTGACCCACGCGGCTTCGTGGCGACCCAGCTGGCGTCAGCCGATCCCACCGCGCTGCCGGTGCGGCTGCCGACCTCGGCGGAGTGCTATGTGCAACAGCGGCAGGCCGACATGGCGCGCGAGCGCGAGCGGGCCAAGGCCCCTGTGGTCGCCACGCCGGCCGCCACGCCGCAGGCTCCCGCGGTGGTGATGGGGCCGCCCCTGCCGCCCGGGCCGGCGCTTGTTCCGGCGCGCGGGACGCCCGGACCCGCGGCTTTGCCGGCGGCTGCGTCGGCCATGGCGCCGGCGACACCGCCGATGGTCACCACCGGCATGCCAGGCCAGGCGGGTGGCACGGCCCCCCGTCTCCTGCCGGTGCCGCCGCCCCAGCCGCCCGAGCAGGCGCTGTTTCGGGCCGATGCGGCGGCGCGGTTCACGCGGCTGACGTCAATTGAAGGCGGGCTCGTCGACCGCCTTGTCCTGTTCTGGTCGAACCATTTTTGCGTATCGGTGGCCAAGGGCAACCAGGTGCGCTGCATGGCCGGCGCCTTCGAGCGCGAGGCGATCCGCCCGCATGTGCTCGGCCGGTTTGCCGACATGCTGAAGGCCGTCGAGCAGCACCCGGCGATGCTGTTCTATCTCGACAACAATCAGTCCATCGGGCCCACCTCCAGGGCAGGGCAGAACGGCCGGCGTGGCCTGAACGAGAATCTCGCGCGCGAGATCCTCGAACTGCACACGCTCGGCGTCGATGGCGGCTACGCGCAGGGCGACGTGACCAGCCTTGCGCGCATCATCACCGGCTGGACGGTCACCTCGCCGGACGACGACATGCTGTTTGGCGGCCGGTTTACCTTCGCGCCCTCGCGGCACGAACCCGGTGATCATCCCGTGCTGGGTCGCGTCTACAAGGAGGCGTACACGCCCGCTCAGGGAGAGGCGGCGCTGGCCGACCTGGCGGCCCATCCGTCGACGGCGCGGCATGTGGCGCGCAAGCTGGCGCGGCACTTCGTGGCCGACATGCCACCGCCGGCGCTCGTCGACCGGCTGGCAAAGACCTTCCTGGAAACCGCGGGCGACCTCGGCCAGGTGGTGCGGGCGCTGATCGCCGCGCCGGAATCCTGGGCACAGGCGCCGACGAAGATGCGGTCGCCGCAGGAATTCGTCATCGCGCTGGCACGCGCCGCCGGCCAGTCGCCCGACCTGGGTCTGGCGCTGGGCGCCATGGCGTCCGTCGGCCAGCCGCTGTGGCAGCCGCCCGGGCCGAACGGCTTCCCCGACAGTGCCACCGACTGGGCCTCCCCCGAGGGCATGGCGGGTCGGCTGGATATTGCCGCGCAATGGGGGCGACTGAACGGGGCGCTTGATCCGAAGGGGCTGATCGACGGCCTGTTCGGCCCCGCTGCCTCGGCCGAGACCCGGCAGGCCGTGGCGCGCGCCGAAAGCCGGCAGCAGGGCCTTGCCATCCTGGCCATGGCTCCCGAATTCCAGAGACGCTGAGATGCTGGACCTGTCAGCGCGCCTGCGGCAGCGCCCGGACCAGCCTGTGCCCGGTCTCGATGGCGTGCTCGCGCGACAGGCAGGGCAGCGCCAGCCAGCGTCCATCGAGATGGTAGACGCGCACTTCTGCCCGGCGTTGCCCGGCGTGAAAGATCTCGGCCAGCACTGCGGCGACCAGCACTGCGGTCATGGCGAGCTGGGATGCGCCACCGAGCAGGACGCCGATGGCCGCAAGCGCGGCGATCGCCAGGTTGAGGCTGGGGCGATAGCCCGTTTCGATCCTGCGGATGCGCTCGAAATCGAGCTTCGTCCGACCGACCTGAACCCTTTCGCTCGTCGCCATGGATTGCCCCTCTCGCTGCGCGTGTTGACGCAAACTGTCGCAAAGCCGACGACATGAGCAATTCAATTTCAATTTTAGGCTCTTTCGAGCGTTACGAGACAGATGTGATTTCTGTTGTCACGGGTTTAACGCCAGGTCCTGCCAAAGTTCACCATGCTGCGGACGCCTTCTGCGCCGCGGCACCGTTCCGACGGGAGATCCGCCGATGACCCGCCCGACCCATGATGAGGCTGCCATGGGCAGCCCGATGTGCAGCCTGCCGCCACTGTCGCGGCGCGACCTGATGGTGACGGGCGGCGCTCTGTTCGCCTGGGCCTTCGTGCCCCGCTTCGCGCAGGCCGCCGGCGGCCGCGACCCGCGATTGGTGACGATCGTCCTGCGCGGTGCGCTTGACGGGCTGTCGGCCGTCGCCCCGGTGGCGGATCCCGACTACGAGGCGCTGCGGACCGGGATCGCCCTGTCGCTTGCCGGCGACAAACCGGCGCTGGCGCTTGACGGGTTCTTCGCGCTGCATCCGGCGATGCCGGGCTTTGCCAGCCTCTACAAGGACGGCCAGGCCCTCGTCGTGCATGCCACCGCGTCCCCCTATCGCGAGCGGTCGCATTTCGACGGGCAGGACGTGCTGGAGTCAGGCCAGCCCGGACCGGGACGGATCGACAGCGGCTGGATGAACCGGGCGCTGCTCGCTTTGCCGAAGGGTGACAGGATCGCCGTGCGCGGCGGCGTCGGCATCGGCACGACGACACCGCTGGTGATCCGTGGCACGGCGCCGGTGCTCGGCTGGGCGCCGCAGGGCCCGCCCAAGGCCGACGACGACCTCGCCCAGCGCACGCTCGAGCTCTACCGCCACAAGGATAAGGCGCTCGAGGACAACCTGCGGCGCGGGCTCGACACGGACAAGCTTGCCACCCGGTCCGGCATGGGCGGTCCGGCCGGGCGGCCGCGGGGCGGGCCGGACAGCGTCGAGTCGATGCGCCACGTGGCCGAGGGCGCGGCGCGGCTGCTGGCCCAGGACGACGGACCGCGGCTGGCGGCGCTGGCGTTTGGTGGCTGGGACACCCACGCCAATGAGGGCGGGGCGACCGGCCGGCTGGCGCAGCTACTGGGCGGGCTCGACGGTGCGCTCACCGCCTTCAAGGACACGCTCGGACCGCGCTGGGCCGATACGGCGATCCTGGTGATCACCGAGTTCGGTCGCACGGCGCGCGTCAACGGGACGGTGGGAACCGACCATGGCACCGCAACGGTTGCGTTCCTTGTCGGCGG
>JBMOJG010000020.1:0-11466 GCA_049316925.1 Alsobacter sp.
GAAAAACCAGCAACGAAAATCCCCGACCACCTTCACGCCGGCGCCAAGCCGACGCGCATTTCCAGACGCTCATGAATAAGAGCGGCTAGACCGGCAACAAGGTAATGAATGACCGGGTCGTGTCCCCAGCCGTGGTGTAGCTGGTCGGTAGTCACCGGCGATCTCCGGTTAGGGTCGGGTTGCTGCAACACACGCACCTGACAGAGGATCACCGATGACCGACGCGATAATGAGCCTTCGCACGCTGGTGGAGAAGACCCCCGGCGCGGATATCCTGCGCGAGCTGATCGGCTGTGCGGCCGAGCGCCTGATGGAGATGGAGGTCGGCGGCCTGACGGGAGCCGGCTACGGCGAGAAGAGCCCCGATCGGCTGGTCCAGCGCAACGGCTAACCGGGACCGGGCGTGGGAGACGCGCGCCGGGACCATTGAGCTGCGCATCCCCAAGCTGCGCCAGGGCAGCTACTTTCCCGGGTTCCTGGAACCTCGAAGGCTGGCCGAGAAGGCGCTGACCGCGGTGATCCAGAAGGCCTACGTCCAGGGCATCTCGACGCGCTCGGTTGACGATCTCGTCAAGGCGCTGGGCATGAGCGGCATCTCGAAGAGCCAGGTGTCGCGGCTGGGCCGTGTCCATGCACTCTTCCGCGGGTTGTCGTATCGTTCGTTGATCTATGTGCGCGCTACAGCTTCGATTTCATTCTATAGATGGGTCATGGACAAGCCTGCGACCCTGCGCATTCGCCATATAGCGGTCGATACCCTGCGGGAGAGCGTCGTTCTGCTGTCGCGTCGATGCCGTGCCCTGCGGCCGGAACGCCTGAGGGGCTTCCGCAAGGTGCATCTGGCGGCCGATGGTGCCGAGCTCACAGCAAGCATCCTGATCGTTGACGATCCCGCCCTGCTGGAAGACGATGAGGTCGGCCTGACCGAGCCAGCCTTCCGCCGGCTCGGTCTTGCGAATGGTTCTCCGGTTCGGATTGCGCTGGCGCCGCCCGCGCCAAGCCTTGAAGTGATTCAGGCGAAGATCCGGGGCGAAACCCTGTGTCCCGAGGAAATTTCCGCCGTCATCCGCGATCTCGCGGCCCACAGGCTCTCCGATATCGAGATCGCCGCCTTCCTCATCGCTTGTGCGAGTTTTATGACGGCGGATGAGGTCCTGGCGCTCACCAACGCCATGGTTGGGGCCGGTGAGCGCCTGAGCTGGCCTGTGCCGATGGTCGTCGACAAGCATTGCATTGGCGGAATTCCCGGCAACCGCACCACGATGATCGTAGCGCCCATCGTTGCGGCGCATGGATTGACCATGCCGAAGACCTCCTCGCGGGCCATCACCTCGCCTGCGGGAACCGCCGACACGATGGAGGTTCTGGCCTGCGTCGATCTCGATGCGACCAAGATCCGGCAGGTGGTCGAAACCAGCCATGCCTGCATTGCGTGGGGCGGCCACATAAAACTCTCGCCGGTCGACGATATCTTGATCTCGGTCGAGCGACCGCTCGCGCTCGATACGCCTGAGCAGATGGTGGCCTCGATCCTGTCGAAGAAGATCGCGGCGGGCACAACCCATCTCGTTCTCGACTTGCCCGTCGGCCCGACGGCCAAGATCCGCTCCTCGGCCTATTCGCAACGTGTTCGCAAGCTGTTCGAGTTCGTCGCGGACCGCTGCGGCCTTGTTATCGACGTGGTGATCACGGATGGCTCGCAGCCTATCGGTCGCGGCGTGGGGCCCTTCCTCGAAGCGCGCGACGTCATGGCGGTCTTGCGGGTCGAGGAGGATGCGCCGGTCGATCTGCGCGAGAAATCCCTTATGCTCGCAGCGCGGATCCTCGAATTCGACCCCGGCCTGCGGGGCGGGAAGGGGCTGGTCCGGGCGCGGGAACTGCTCGATTCCGGCGCGGCCCTGAGGGCCATGGAAGCGATCATCGCGGCTCAGGGACCGCCGCCAGCGCGGGCGGTTCTTGGCTTGCTCACGCAGGAGATTTCCGCCGCTCAGGATGGGGTGATCACTGCGATCGACTGCTTCCGCATCGCGCGGATTGCCCGGCTGGCTGGCGCGCCGACAGATTCCGGAGCGGGGCTCGATCTTTTCCGTCGCATCGGCGACCGGGTGCGAAGAGGAGATTTTCTCTACCGCATCCATGCCGAGGACGGCGCGGATTTCGCTACCGCCTGCCAGGCCGCGCGGCAGGATTCCGGCTTTCACATCGAGGCATCCTGACATGGCAGACGTCATGCTGCTCGCCTTTTCCGAGGATCGGCCGCCGGCTTCAGCCCTAGCGGGCCGGCTGGGCATTCCATTCGCGGAAATCGGGCTACATCGGTTCCCGGATGGGGAGATCTGCCCGCGCCTTACGGCCGCGACGCCGACAACGCTGGTCTATCGCAGCTTCGATCAACCCAACGAGAAGCTGGTTGCATTGCTTCTTGCCCATGATGCGCTGGCGCGCGACCCTCGCGTAACAAGCCTGCAACTCGTTGCTCCCTATCTGCCCTATCTCCGGCAGGACATCGCATTCCATTCGGGTGAGCCTGTCAGCCAGGCCGTATTATGCAGCTTGCTGGCGGAACGTTTTGCGCGGATCATCACTGTCGATCCTCACCTTCACCGCACGGCGGATCTCGGCGCGGCCTATCCGGGCACGGTGTGGCAGGTGCTTTCGGCGCAGGATGTCCTCGCCGATGCGATTGCCGCCGAGGGCATTCCGCCCGGTCTCGTCATCATCGGGCCTGATGTGGAATCCGCCCGCTTGGTGGACAGGTTGGCGAAGCGCCTCGCTTGCTCGGCCGCAACTTTCGCCAAGGAACGCACGAGCGACAGGCAGGTGTGTCTCTCGCCGCCCGCCGGGCTGGATGTGGCGGGGCGTCCGGTGCTGATCCTCGACGACATGTGCTCGACGGGCGGGACGATCGCCCGCCTTGCCGCCGTGCTCAAATCAGCCGGGGCGCGTTCGATCGAGGCGATCGTCACCCATGCCCTTTTCGACGAGGCTTCGGCGGACATGATGCGCAAGGCCGGGATTGCCCGCATCCGCTCTGCCGATTCCGTCAGGCACCCTACAAACGCCATTTCGCTCGCCGGCTTGCTGGCGGACGCTATCGCCAACCATCCGCAATGGGGTTGCCCATGAAAGCGAAACTGCATTTTCTCGGGGCGGCAGGCGGGGTCACCGGCTTTTGCGTCCTGATTGAAACAAGCCGCGCCAAGGTGCTGGTCGATTGCGGTCTCTTCCAGGGCCCGAAAACACTCAAACAGCTGAACTACAACAGTTTCCCGTTCTCACCCGCCGCGATTGACGCCGTGCTCCTCACCCATGCCCATATAGACCATAGCGGATTGATCCCAAAGCTTGCGGTGCAGGGCTATGCTGGGCCGATCCATGCCACGGCCGGCACAATTGCCCTTTGCGGGGTCATGCTGCCGGATGCCGGCGCGATCCAGGAGATGGAGGTCGAGACGCTGAACCGCCGCAACGCCCAGAGGGCGCGCGAGACAGTCGAACCGATCTACACGAAAGCCGATGCCGAGGCCTGCCTCAGCCAATTCAGTGCCGTGACACTCGACACCTGGCTCGCGGTCGTGCCGGGCATTCGCGCAAGGTGGTGGAACGCCGGGCATATTCTCGGTTCGGCGTCGATCGAGGTTGAAGTGGCGGACGGCGGCGCAACCGAGACGCTGCTCTTCTCCGGCGATCTCGGGCCGGGTGGACGCGAATTCGCCGATGATCCCGAAGGACCGCAAGGCGTCGATCATCTGATCCTCGAGAGCACCTACGGCAATGTCGAGCGCGAAGCCGTCACGCAGGATCAGCGCAGGACGGCGCTGGCGGAGGTGCTTCAGAATGCCCATGATGCGGGTGGGCCCCTCCTTATCCCGGCCTTCGCGGTCGAACGGACGCAGGAGCTGATCGTCGATCTGCTTGAGCTGATGGAAGCCGGTGATGCGCCGCGCGGTCCGATCTTTCTGGATTCACCGCTCGCCATCCGCGCGAGCAAGGTGTTTCTGCGGGAGGGCCGCACACAGGACGGAACGGAACGCTTCCGTCGGTTGCGGGAGTCGAACCTGCTGCGTTTCACCGAAAGCGCCAATGAAAGCCGAACCATCGAGCGGATCCAAGGCTGGCACATCATCATCGCCGCCAGCGGCATGTGCGATGCCGGCCGGGTGCGGCATCATCTCAAGCGATTGCTGCCGCGCAAGGAAGCCACTGTCCTGATTGCCGGCTTCCAGGCCGTCGGCACGCTGGGTCGGCTGTTGCAGGATGGACGCCGATGGGTCCGGATCCAGGGGGATGATATTCGCGTCAAGGCGGCGATCCGCTCCATTGACGTCTATTCCGGCCATGCCGATGCGCTGGGTCTGGTGGCATGGGCCAAAGCGCGCGGCCCGGTCACGGGAAGCATCTTCCTGCTTCATGGCGAGCCAGACAATTTGCTGGGGCTCAAACGCCGTCTCGAGGCCGAAGGGCTCGCCAATGGCCGGGTTGTCATCCCGAGACTGGACGAAGTCTTTTCCATCGAGCATTGCCATGCCGGCGCCGACGAGGCCCCTGCGGCGCCGCGCATTGCGCCGGAAGCTGTCTCAAGGCTGGATTGGCACAATGCGCGTGCAGCCTTGCTCGCGGACCTGAACGAGTCCTTGGACCGCGCTCCTGATGACCGGACGCGCGAGCGGATGATCGCCGAGATCAAGCGGAAGATTGCCGCTTTTTGAGCATGAGGGCCGCGATGCATTCGCCCAAGTGTGAAACGGCGCCAAACTTTGGGTCTGACTCATACCCGCATGGTTTCGGGGACCCAGTCGCCATCATGGGTGAGATCTTCGCAACGGCCTGCCGTGTTTAGCCTGTCCCCGCTGCCATGATCGCGCCGATCCGTTCCGCCGCTTCCATGAGGGGCTCGGCCACCTCATGCTCACGCGTTGGGACGTCGATCTCCAGTCCAGGGCATTGCAGGACCAGAGACACACGCCCATGCGCGTCAAACACCGGCGCCGCGAGGGTGGTCACTCCCAGCGTGAACTCAGCGCGGCTGATGGCGTAGCCGCGTGAGCGCGTGGCCTCTATCTCCCGGCGCAGTTGCGCCTTGTCCACGATGGTTGTCGGCGTGTAGGCGACAGGTTGCCAGCGGGCCAAGGCCGCCCGGCGTTCCGCGACATCGGACCAGGCCAGGCGGACGCGCATCTGGGCGGGCGCGTCGGATGGGAAGCGGTGGCCAATCGGGACGGACACGAGCAGTTCGGCTGCGTCCTCCGCCTTGTCGATCGCTACGAAACTGCCTTCGGGCTCGATCCGGCTGAGCACGCAGGGCAGTTTCGTCGCCGCCGACAACCTTGCGAGTTCATCGCGCACGGAGGCGGATTTCGCCGGCCGGGCGAGCAGGCGCGAGAAGTCGGTCAGCAGGCGAGAGGACAGGTCGTAGCGACGGCGCTCGGCATCGAACCGTACCCACCCCTCGTCTTCGAGCGTGCGCAGGATGTTGAAGCAGTGGCTCTTGCTCAGCGCCAGCGCCGCTGCGACCTCCGAGACGCCCGCTGACAGGCTCGGGCTCGCATTCAGGTGGCGCAGGATGGCAATGGCCTTCCCTAGTGCCGGCACGCGTGTTCGCGAAGGACTCGGCAGGGCAGCGGCGGAGGCTTCGACCTCTGTTCCCGTCTTGACAGTCGTGGCCATCCGCCGGATCTTCTATTTCGTTCAAAGAACAGCGTTCTACATATAGAACGGGGGCTAGTCGATGTCCATGTCTCTCTCCCTCTTCGTACGCCTGAGCTCAGCCGCCCTTTGCGCCGGTCTCTTGGGCGCTGGATCGGCAAGAGCGACTGAATTCAAGCTCGGGCACGTGTACGAGGTATCCCACCCCATGCATGTCGCGGCGGTCGCTGCGGCAGAGAGTTTCAAGGCCTGCACGCAGGGGCGGCACACGATTGCGGTCTATCCGTCCTCGCAACTCGGTACGGAGAACGCACTCAACGAGCAGGTTCGCTTCGGCGGGGCCGACATCATCTTCACCGGACAGATCTTCGCATCCTCAGCCTTCAAGCCGCTGGCGATCGGGGCCGCGCCGTTCATCTTCAAGGATCGGGCACAGGCCCTGCGATACCGGAGCAGCGGCGTTTTCAAGGAACTGTGGGCCGGGTGGAACAAGGCCACCGGGCAGCACATCCTGTCGGCCGGATATTTCGGCGCTTTTAACGTAACGTCGAATGTCCCTGTCGAGAAGCCGCAGGACATGAAGGGCATGAAGATCCGGGTGCCCGACGCGCCGATCTGGCTGGCCTTCCCGCGCGCAGTGGGAGCGAACCCCACGCCAGTAGCGCTCGCCGAGGTCTATCTCGCGCTGCAGCAGGGCGTCGTGAACGCTTCGGCCAATCCGCTGCCGATCACCTACGCGTTCAAGTTTTACGAAGTGCAGAAATACGTGAACCCGACCGCCCATCTCATGGAGTTCGTCTTCTGGATCGCCGGCGACCACGTCATGTCGAAGCTCGGCGCCACCGACAAGGACTGCATGCAGAAGGCGGCCGACCTCTATGCCGAGCGCTCGACGGCCCTGATCGTCGAACAGGAAGACGGACTGCGCGCCAAGATGGAAGGCGACAAGCTAGTCACCTTCACCAACCCCGACATCGCCGCGTTCCAGGCGGCCGTCGCGCCTGCCGTCGAGCAACTGGCCAAGGACCTCGGTGCGACATCGGAACTCGTGGCCCGGGTGAAAGGGATCTGACGGCGCGGGACGGCCGTCATGACCGGTCCATTGACCAGCTTGGCAAGGGAGCCCGAGGACGCGGTGTGCGTCCTCCTCCTCTGCGCCATCTTCGCGGTGATGATCCTCTCGGTCATCTTTCGCTACGTGCTCAATGACAGCCTCGTCTGGGCCGAGGAGTTCGCCCGCTTCGGGCTGATCGTGATCAGCTTCGCCGGCTCTGCGACAGGTTTCCGCCGGGACAGTCACATTCGGATCGACCTGGCGGACATGCTGCCCGCCGCATTCGCCAGGCCCCTCAACCTCCTCGTCCTGCTCGTGAGCCTGGCGACCGTCGGCTTCCTGGCGCTGCAGGCCGTGCGGATCGCGCCGGTCCTCGCGAACTCGCGCAGCGCCGCCCTGGAAATGCCGATGGCATGGCTCTACGCAGCGGTCGCGGCGGGCCTCGCAGGCGCGACGGTCAGGATCCTGATGCGGATGGCATCGCTGCTCAGGGGCACTTCAGACCGATGACGCTGTTGTTTGGAGCCCTCGTCCTGCTGCTCCTGATCGGTGCACCGGTCTTCGTCGCGATCGCCGGCGCTTCTATCGTCTACATCCTCGCGAATGGCATTCCTCCCCTGATCGCCATCCAAAAGATGGTCTCCGGTCTCGACAGCTTCCCGCTGCTCTGCGTGCCCTTCTTCATCCTGGCAGGCAGCCTGATGAATGCGGGGGCGATTACCGACCGGCTCTTCGATTTTGCCCACCGGATGGTGGGACATTGGAAGGGTGGCCTCGGCCATGTGAATATCCTCAACAGCCTGATCTTTTCCGGCATGAGCGGAACCGCCATTGCGGATGCGGGCGGCCTCGGCGCCATGGAGATCCAGGCGATGCGCCGGCGCGGCTACGACATGCCGTTCTCCGTCGGCCTTTCAGCAGCATCGGCAACCATGGGGCCAGTCATTCCGCCGAGCCTGCCGATGGTGGTCTATGGCTTCGCAGCCGGCGCGTCCGTGGGCCAGTTGTTTCTGGCCGGAGTGATTCCGGGCTTGCTGATGGCCGCGGCGATGCATGTCCAGGTCGCCTGGTATGCGCGCAGGCGCAACTATCCCGTCGAGGAGCGCGCAACCTGGAGCGAGAGGCTAGCCGCGCTGCGGACCAGCGGGCCAGCCCTGCTCATGCCCATCATCATCATGGGTGGGATCGTCCTGGGGATTGCGACACCGACCGAGGCCGCGGCCGTCGCGGCGGCCTATGCGCTCCTGGTGGGCCTCTTCGTCTATCGCAGCTTCGACGGGGCCACCATCCTGCGGTCGCTGATCGAGACCGTCGAGACGACGGCGGTCGTCATGCTGATGGTCGGCGCATCCGCCCTTTTCGGGTGGATCCTCGTCCGCGAGAACGCCGCCCAGGAGTTCACCCGGGTGATGCTGGGCGCGATCAACGAGCCGTGGCAGGCGCTCCTGGTGCTCAATGTCATCCTGCTCGTCGCAGGCATGTTCCTGGAGACGGTCGCCATCATCCTGATCGCCGTCCCGATCTTCATGCCGGTGCTCAACCAATACGGGATCGATCCCGTCCACTTCGGCGTGGTGATGGTCCTCAACCTCATGATCGGGTTGATGACGCCGCCCATCGGCTTGCTGCTGTTCGTCATGGCCAAGCTGGCAGGTATGGATTTCTACGCGACCTTCAGGGCCTGCCTGCCGTTCCTCATTCCGATCTTCCTCGTGCTGTTGCTGGTGACCTTCGTGCCGGCGGTCTCGCTCACCCTGCCGACCTTCTTCATGCGTTAGCCAGGACTGAACCGACCATGAAACGCATCGTCGATCTCAGCGTCACCATCGAGAACAACATGCCGGCGCACAAGAACATGCCCCGGCCCGTCTACCTGCCGTGGATGACCCACGAGAGCTGCCTGGCCTATAACCAGGGAGTCCCGGGAGATCCCTTCACATCGCCGATCGAGTATGTCGGCATGCTCAATCATGTTGGAACCCACGTCGACGCGTTCCTTCATCTCGGACCGAACGGCAAGCCGATCGACGAGATGCCGCTCGACCTCTTCATGGGGAAGGCGGTGTGCTTCGACCTGAGGCACATCCCCGATCTCGGTGACATCGATGTAGCGGACATGGAAGCGTCGGAGCTGGCGTCGGGGGTTCGGGTGGACGGCCATATCGTACTGCTCAATTCCGGCCTCCACCGTCGGCATTATCCGCGCGACAGCGTCATGTACTCCAACCCCGGCTTGACCGCCGCCGCCACGCATTGGCTGGCCGACCGCGGATCACGCTTGCATGGCGTCGAGGGCCCCTCCGCCGACCGGCCGAACTGGGCGGAATTCCCCAGCCATCGGGCCTCGCGCGACCGCGGGATCACGCATGTCGAGTGGCTGTGCAACCTGGAGGAACTGGTCGGGCAGGGAGAGTTCCAGTTTCAGGCCATCCCGCTGAAGTTCAAGAACGGCTCGGGATCCCCCGTGCGCGCCTTCGCAGTCCTGGGGTGAAACATGCCGCTCACTTCGCTCGATGCTATGGGTGCGGCCGAACTCGCCCAGGCCATTCGTCGGGGCGACCTCTCGCCGGTGGAAGCAACGGCTCGCGCGCTGGCGCGCCTCGACGAAACAGAGCAGGATCTCAACGCCTTCGTGATGGTGGATCGCGACGGAGCGGTGGCGCAGGCGCTCGCGGCTGAGCGCGTGCTCCTGGACGGCGAGGCCACGGGCGTTCTGCACGGCGTGCCTGTGTCGGTGAAGGACCTGATCGACGTGGCGGGGCTGCCCTGCGGCTTCGGATCCCTCACCATGAGGGACTACGTGCCGGCGGTCGATGCACCGTCCGTCGAGCGGATTCGCCGCGCCGGGGCGATCATCATCGGCAAGACGACAACGTCCGAATTCGGCTATCGCGGCTACACGAAAAGTCTCGTGCACGGCAACACCGCCAACCCGTGGGACCTCGGCCGCACCCCGGGCGGCTCGTCGGGTGGCGCCGTCGCCTCGGTGGCAGCCGGCGTGACCGCGATCGCGCTGGGGACGGACGGCGGCGGCTCGATCCGCTCGCCCTGCGCGCTCACCGGGCTGGTGGGCATCAAGCCCACCTTCGGGCGCGTGCCGGTCTGGCCGGCGAGCGCGACGCCGACACTCGCCCATGTCGGTCCGATTGCCCGGAATGTGGCCGACGCCGCGATGGTGCTGGGCGTCATCGCCGGCGCGGACCTGCGCGATGCCTTCTCGCTGTACCCACCATTCTCCGGCGAGCCCGGCGAGGATCAGGTCAGGCGCCTGCGGGTCGCCTACAGCCCGACGCTCGGATATGGACGGCCCGACCCCGACGTCCTTGCCTCGGTGACGGCTGCCGTCGAGCGTCTTCGTACAATTTGGCCGGACATCGAGGTGGTGGACTCCGTGTGTCCGGACCCGGCGGAGATCCTGGGGGCCGAGTTTATCGGAGGCTGCAGCGCCCGCCTGGGCGATTCCGCCGACAAGACGCCCGAGCTGATCGACCCGCCTCTGCTCGGAGCGATTAGACAGTTCCGGTCGATGGGGAGCGACGCCTACGCCCGGATCATGCGCAAGCGCCTTGTCCATCGCGAAACGCTCCGCCGGTTCTTCGAAAGGTATGACCTGCTGCTGACGCCGACGACGCCTTGTGTCGCCTGGGATATCGAGAATGGTGTCCCGACCGGACACGAGGGCGCGGCAGTGTGGTCTTACTACACATACCCCTTCAACCTCGGTCACCAACCGGCAGGCACATTGCCCTGCGGAGTGGGGCGGGATGGCTTGCCGGTCGGGTTGCAGTTCGTCTGCCAGATGCTTCAGGAACACAGGCTCATTGCGGCAATGCGTCTTGCGGAGGTCGAGCTTAAAACGAAAGGATTAACGCCTATCGAGCCACGCCCCAGCTCAAACCTGTGAGCAGACCCGCACTCCTGCCTCCGCACTGTGGCGAAACCAGCGAGAACCGTCCGTCCGGGGTGTGGCATGGCGGTCAAGCCAACAAGTCCGCTGCGACGGACGTTGTCGCTACGCTCTTCCCCCTTCCAAGAGGACCAGGGCCGGGCTATTGCGTCTTCAATTGGCCCCAGATGGGTCGCCTATCTGAGAAATGTCGGTTTTGCTTTGCCATGTTTAAAATACAGCGTTTGTACTTGTCTCTCGGAGTGGTATTGCATTCATCAGCTTGGAGCGCTGTTGAGCAATGATCGGGATCATTTGTCTTGCACTGCTGTCATGTGGGACGGTCTGGTGGGGTTGGCGCGGACTGAAGAATGCCCGCAGCCCGTCCAAGCCAACGATGGTCCGCAGGGTAGCGCTCTACTACGCCCTGGTTCTTTTCGGCATGGGGTGGTGTTTCGCGGCTTTGGGGGTCGCGCGCATGTGGCCGGATGTGCCCCCGTGGATAGCGCTGATTGGCTTAGTACCTTTGATGTTGATCGCCTTGGCCGTTCGTTTCAGTCGAGGCTTCGCCGTGCGCCTCCTGCTCGGAGTGCGGCAGTAAGGGCCTGATGACCACGTGGATCACACCCGCATACCAACTCTGGCAGTGCCCACGGCGTTTGTTCAGGGACCTGTAACCTTAAGCAACCTCGAATTGACGTCAGAGGTGACATTACGGACGCTACTCTCGGTCGATAGGTGTCCTTGCTGCCACCATTGCCGAACGTCAGATCGGGCAGTTGAGAGCCAACTTTCGATTGTTTCGTGTCCGGGAAGCCAGCGATGTGATACCAACGGCCTTCGGCGCTGACTCGCTGGGGATTCCCAGCCGGCTCAAGGC
>JBMOJG010000021.1:0-11275 GCA_049316925.1 Alsobacter sp.
TTAGCATCATCTTTGTCCGCAAACCGGTGTCCACTTGGCGGGATGATGCTCTAGCCAAGCTCTGCCGACTGGTCACGGCCGCGGCCAAAGCCATGCGGTAGAGGCGCGGCCCGCCCCTTGCCGCGCCGGACGAAATGCCCCAAGGGAGGCGCAGCGGCGCGCCTGCGGCCGTTCGATCCCCCGTTCCGTCCCGAAAGGCACTCCCATGATCGGCGGCTTTGCCACGAGCGACCTCGTGCTCCTCGTCGTTGGCCTGTTGGCGGCGGGCGCCGTCACCGGCCTGCTCGCCGGGGTGTTCGGGGTGGGCGGCGGCGCCGTGATCGTGCCGGTGCTGTACGAGCTGTTCCGCCTGCAGGGAATCCCCGAGGAGACCCGCATGCCGCTGGCGGTCGGCACCTCGCTGGCCATCATCGTGCCAACCTCGATCCGCTCATTCCGGGCGCACCAGGCCAAGGGCGCCGTCGACCTGTCGATCCTGAAGACCTGGGCCGTGCCGGTGGTGCTCGGCGTCATCGCCGGCAGCGCCATTGCTCGCTACGCGCCTCCGGAGCTGTTCAAGGCCGTGTTCGTCGTCGTTGCCGGTGTCAGCGCCATCAGGCTGCTGTTCGGTCGCGACAGCTGGCGGCTGGGCACCGACCTGCCTGGCGGAGCCCTGATGCAGGTCTTCGGCCTTGTTATCGGCCTGCTATCGGCCCTGATGGGGATCGGTGGCGGCCAGCTCTCGAACCTGTTCATGACGTTCTATGGCCGGCCGATCCACCAGGCGGTGGCGACATCCTCGGGCCTCGGAGTACTGATCTCGATCCCCGGCGCGCTGGGCTACATCTATGCCGGCTGGCCGAAAATGGGGCTGGTCCCGGCAGTGCTGCCGCCGCTGTCGCTTGGCTACATTTCGCTGATCGGCCTCGCTCTGGTGATCCCGACCAGCATCTGGACCGCGCCGATTGGCGCCAACCTGGCCCATCGCCTGTCCAAGCGCCGGCTGGAAGTGGCGTTCGGCATCTTCCTCCTGCTGGTCTGCGCCCGCTTCGCCTGGAGCCTCCTGGCCTGACGGCGAGGTCGCGCTGCACCAGCAATCGCCGCGGGTTGGCCTTTCCGCACGGGCGATATCGCTTTCTGCCGGGTGGGAGCGTCTATCGTGCCGCCAGCACCATCAGCGCGGCGATCTCGGCCAATTGCTGTCCGGCCCCGGCCACATCGCCCGTTTGGCCGCCGATCATCCGGCGGGACAGCCGCAGCAGCGGCCAGGCTGTCGCCGCCGCGAGCAACATCATCACGAAGGCCTTGCCTGTACCGAAGCCCGGCGCCACGCACACGGCAGTGATGACAGCCGCCAGCGCTACCGCCACCGCCATCGTGCCGTCCTCCGGCCGTCCGACGGCCGCCGATTTTCCGTCGGGCTTGGCGTTGGCCAGCAGCCATACGGGCACAAGTCCGACGACGCGTGAGACGGCGGCCACGGCAACCAACGCCAGGGCTGCAGCGGCCGCACCCGCGTGGTCGACCATCGCCGCCAGCGCGGTGACCCGCAGCAGCAGCGCCAGCCCCAGCGCGGCGCCACCGAAACTGCCGATCCGACTGTCGGTCATGATCTCGAGACGCCGCTCCGGCGTGGCGCCTCCGCCGAAGCCGTCCGCCGTGTCGGCAAGCCCGTCCTCGTGAAACGCTCCGGTCGTGGCCACGAGCGTGGCGACCGCCAGTCCCGCGGCCGGCATCGACGGCAGGCCGGCCAGGTCGCCGGCGAGCAGCGCCAGCCCGCCCACGGCGCCGACGACGGAGCCTGCCACCGGCAGCATGCGCGGCACCGTGGCGAAGTCCGGCAGCGCGTGCGGGTCGGTCTCGAAAGGCAGGGCCGGCACCGGCAGGCGCGTGTAGAACCGCAGGCACTGGGCCGTGTCCACCGCCCATCCCCGCCAGCCGGCCTGCGCCGTTGTCCCGTCCATGTTTTGCGCCCCCAACCGGCCCCCGCTATAGCAGGAAGGCAGCGCCAACTCCGCTGATTCCCCCGTTGCCTGTAAGGTTTGTGGTTTCAATGGCGAGTGCCGCCTCCGGTCTGCCCTTCGACGACATCCGCCACCTCGTCGCCACCGTTCCGGGACCCGATTCCGCCGCGGCGGTGGCCGTCCGGGCGCGGGACGCGACCCTGACCAAGCCGCCCGGCAGTCGGGGCCGTCTGGAGGACCTCGCGGCCTGGGTCGCCGCCTGGCAGGGCCGCAGCCCGCCAGCCGTCGAACGCCCCCTGGTCTGCGTTTTCGCCGGCAATCATGGCGTCGCGGCCCGCAACGTCTCGCCCTATCCTCAGGCCGTCACCCGCCAGATGCTGGAGAATTTCTCCGCCGGCGGTGCCGCCATCAACCAGATCTGCGCCACCTACGAGCTGGGCTTCAAGGTCTTCGACCTGGCGCTGGACATTCCCACGGCCGACATCACGGTTCAGGCGGCGCTGGACGAGAAGTCCTGCGTCGCCACCATGGCGTTCGGCATGGAGGCGATCCAGGGCGCCGACCTGCTCGGCCTTGGCGAGATGGGGATCGCCAACACCACGGTTGCGGCAGCGATCTACGCCGCGCTCTATGGCGGCGAGCCGGCGCGCTGGGTCGGGCGCGGCACCGGCGTCGATGAGGCCGGCCTGGCGCGCAAGGTCGGTGCCGTCGAGCAGGCGCTTGCAACCCATGCGGGCCATCTGGACGATCCACTTGAGGTCCTGCGCCGCCTTGGCGGTCGCGAGATCGCGGCGATGGCCGGTGCCATCCTGGCGGCACGGCTGCAGCGCGTGCCGGTGGTGCTGGACGGCTATGTGGTCGGCGCCGCCGCGGCGGTGCTGCATGCCCTCGATCCGGGCCTGCTCGACCACTGCGTCGCCGGCCATGTCTCCGCAGAAGGGGCTCACCGCGAGGTGCTGGAGCGTCTTGGCCGGCCGCCGCTGCTGGATCTCGGCATGCGGCTCGGCGAGGGGGCAGGGGCCGCCATGGCGATGGGGATCATACGGGCTGCCGTGGCCTGCCACACCGGCATGGCGACCTTCGGTCAGGCCGGCGTGTCGGGCCGCGCCTGAGCCGGGGCTGCGGGCCTCAGGCGGCTGCGCGCCGGCGGCGCAGCGTCGGCTGCGTCAGCGTCGGTGCTGCTTCGTTGCCCAGCGGCGCCAGCGTGTCCATCACCCGCTGCGGCGGGAAGGTGGCGATCACCTCGGTGCCCTCGCGCAGTTTCGAGCGGATGATCAGGCTGCCGCCATGCATCTCCACCAGCCCCTTGACGATCGGCAGGCCGAGACCGGTGCCCTGTTCGGCTGTCTTGATTGCCAGCGAGCCGCGTCCGAAGGACTGCAGCACGATCGGGATCTCGTCCTCCGGAATGCCCGGACCATTGTCGCGGATGCTGAGATACTGCCCACCGGCCGCTGTCCAGCCGACCTTGAGCGTCACCTCGGCCCCCTGCGGCGAGAACTTGATGGCGTTGGACAGAAGATTGAGCGCGATCTGGCGGATCGAGCGCTCGTCGGCCCACAGACGCGGCAGATGATGCTCCAGCGCCTCATGAATGGTGATGTTGCGGTTGCGCGCCCGCATCTGCAGCATGTGGCGGCAGTCCTCCACCACATAGGCGAGGCTGACCGCCTCCTCCTTCAGCTCGTAGCGACCGGCCTCGATGCGCGACAGGTCGAGGATCTCGTTGATGATGTCGAGCAGCAGCTGGCCGGACGAATGGATATCGTTGGAATACTCCCGGTAGGCCGGCACGGCATGCTGTCCGAACAGTTCCGATTTCATCACCTCGGAGAAGCCCAGGATGGCGTTGAGCGGGGTGCGCAGCTCGTGGCTCATGGTGGCGAGAAAGTGCGATTTGGCGATGTTCGCCTCCTTGGCCCGCCGCCGTGCCTCGTCCGAATTCGCCTTGGCCTGCTCGAGCTCGGCGATGAGGGCGTCCTTCTCGGCCCTGAACTCCAGCGTGGCGATGGTCGTGGAGTAGAGCCGGTTGGCCAGGACCACGAAGTAGAACTGGCCGCCGCCGGCCATCAGGCACATTGTGAGCCATTCGATGTCGTTGCCTGGCACCAGATGCGCCGCGACCACAAGGGTCATCGGCACGATGCCCACATAGACGGCGATGGGCACATTGTAGGCCAGCATCGCGTGCACGGCCGTGACCAGCAGGCCGACGAAGAGCACGAAGGTGCGCACCGAGGCCGAATCGGACAGCAGCAGCCAGTGCAGCAGCAACGCCCAGCTCAGGCCCTCGACGATCTCTGCCAGCACGAAGCTGCGCCGCCAGGTGCGCAGGCTGCGGGACGGCGCGGCGACGAGGAAACGATGGCACAGCAGCAGCATCAGGCTGAGCGCCGTGGTCATCACCATCAGCCAGACCAGCACCGATGCGGCGTGGATCCAGACACTGGAGGCGCCACCCACCACCAGCACCAGCAGGAACATCGTCGTCGCGGCATTGCGCCGCGTTTCGGCAAAGGTCCGCAGGATCTCGTAGTCGAAGGCGCGCTCGAGACCGGTCGTCGAGGTCAGCTTTTCCCTGACCGCACGAAGCTCCCACGCCGCGCGCCGCCGCTTGGCGGCCTCCTGGGGGTCCGCCCCGCGGCCGCGCGTGATGATTTCCGGGGTGAGCTCTGTCATCGAACCAAATGCTGATCGAGCCGCGCCGGGGTGCCGGGCGAACGGCCTTCATCCTGTCGCGAAAGAGTTAATGGGGGGCTGATGGGACGCGGACAAATCGACGGAGAGGAGCGGTGCTGAGCCGCCGCGGCAGGGCGCCGCTGTGGCTCGGGCTTGTCATCGTCATCGGCCTGGCGGCACTGGCCGGCGCCGGGCGCGAAGCGGCGCGCTGGCTGCGCAGCGAGCGCCTGACGGGCGCTGCCGAGGTCATTGACGGTGACAGCCTGCGGGTCGGCGGGCGCGAACTGCGGCTGGAGGGCATCGATGCGCCGGAATATCGCCAGACCTGCCGCCGCGGTGATGTGGAGGAGCCCTGCGGCCGCCATGCCCGCGAGGCCCTCGTCCGTCTGGTCGCGTCGGGCCCCCTGCACTGCGATGTCGACGCAACCGACCGCTACGGCCGCGGGCTCGCCACCTGCCGTGCCGGCTCCGTCGAGATCAACCGTACACTGGTGCGTGACGGCATGGCGGTTGCGTTTGGCCGCTACGAGGATGAGGAGGCCGCTGCCCACGCGGCCCGCCGCGGCATCTGGGCCACCCGGTTCCAGCGCCCGGCCGACTGGCGGAGCAGTCACCCGCGGACCGATCCCTGAGGCTTCCCGGGAGCCCGGGATGCCAGGCCAGACGGCCACTGTTCGACAGAAGCATGAATGTCATGAATCAGGATCTGAGATTCCTGAATCGGGATCACAGGCCTGTCGGAGTTCGCTTCAAATTAATCATATAACATACTGTTTGGATTGAAATTTAAATTCGTTTTTGAGATCCCTGTTAAGGAAGATCGCCGGTGTCAGGCGCCCGTCTGTGCCAGCCCCGCGGCCCGCATGCGCGTCAGGTCGGGCACCTGGAAGTCCGTCGCCGGCCCGGTCGCCACGGGGAGGGCCGCGGCCAGATCCGGACGCCCGGCCGCCATCGCCAGGTCTGCTGCGATGGCGGCAAGCCGCGTCGGCTGGCCTGATCCGAGATTGATGGGCCCGGTCAGCCCGCCGGCGGCCAGGACCGCGAGCATGCGGCCTGCCTCCTCGACGGCCAGATAGTCGCGCACCGCATCCGGCTGGCGCAGGACCGGCACCCGGCCGGCGGCGATGTCGGCAGCCACCGAGGGATGCAGCCGCGCGGCGGGCTCGCCTTCGCCGTGGAGGTGGAACAGCCGTGCCCATGCGAAGGACACGCCGGCCCGGGCACACACCGCGGTGGCCGCCGCGAAGGTGGCGGACTTGGCCCGACCATAGGCGGTGACCCCGCCAATGGGGTCCTCCTCCCGCAGGGCGCTGCCGACGGAGGACTGCGGCGCATATTCGGCAACGCTGCCGACGGCGATGATCCGCCGTGTGCCGCACGCCACGGCCGCCCCCACAAGCGCCAGGCTGGCCCGACGCCAGGCGGCGTTCTGTGGCGCGTCCCAGAACGCGCCATGCGCCACGTCCCAGGCGCAATGCAGCAAATGGGTCGGCCGCGCACGGTCGAGCACGGCGGCGCTGGCCGCCGGGTCGAGCAGGTCGGCCCCGTGCCAGACGGCCAACCCATCCCCCGCGCCGCTCCGGCTGAGTGCGTGGACCTCGAAGCCCATCGCCGCAAGCGGTGCGAGCGTCCTGCGTCCGACGAAGCCGGACGCGCCCGTGACGAGGATCCGGCCGCTCACGTGGCGAAGGCCGGCCAGGCGAGGTCCCGCGCGCCGATCACCGCCGGCGCTGCCGGCCAGGCGATGGCAAAAGCGGGATCATCGAAGCGTGCGCCCCGGACGGCATCGGGCGCGTAGGCCGTATCGATGGCGTAAAGCACCTCGGTATCCGGGGAGAGCGTCAGGAAGCCATGCGCGAAGCCTGCCGGAATGAACAGCCCGTTGCGGCGGGTGCCGTCCAGCTCGACACCAAACCAGGCGCCGAAACTGGCAGACCCTGGGCGCAGGTCGACCGCGACATCGTAGAGGGCTCCCGTCAGCGCCATCACCAGCTTGGCTTCGCCGTGCGGTTCGGCCTGCCAGTGCATCCCGCGCAGGGTGTGCAGGGCGGGATTGCGGCTGCTGCTGACCTGGCGCGGCACGAATGCGACCCCGTGGGCCCCCAGCACGTCCGCACAGGCGAGGCGGGCGAAACTGCCGCGATCGTCCCGCGACGGCTGCGTCTGCAGCGCCAGCAAACCGGCAATCGGCGTCGGCGAGACGATCACGCCCCGATATCCCGGACGGAAAGCCGGGGAATGGCGGTGATCAGCTGCCGTCCGGCGAGCCCGAGCCAGGCCAGCACGCCGCCGATCTCCTCGGCGATGTTCCACGGCAGCACCAGCACGGCGTCGGGCCGCAGCGCCGCCAGCGCGTCCGGCGACACAACGGGAATGCGCGAACCGGGCAGCAGCGTGCCGATCTTCAGCGGGTTGGCATCCGCCACGGCGACGATATCGGCCGGCCCGAGCCCAGCGGCATTGAGGAAGGTGTTGCCCTTGGCGGCCGCGCCGTAGGCGGCCACCGTTGCACCCAGCGCCCGGGCGGCGGCCAGGTGGTCGCGCAGCGCGGCGATCACGGCGCCAATCCGCGGCCCGAAGCCCGCATACCAGGCGTCGCCGTCAAGGCCGAGCCGCGCCTCCTCGGCACGCACCGCCAGCACCGCAGGGGAGGGCGGCGGTGCGGCCCCGGCACGCATCGCCATCACCCGCAGGGATCCGCCATGGGTGGGCAGGACCGCGAGGTCGACCACGGCCAGGCCGTGCCGGCCCAGCAGGCTCTCCATCGCCATCAGCGACCAGTAGGCGTAGTGCTCGTGATAGATCGTGTCGAACTGCAATCCTTCCGCGAGCCGCACCAGGTGCGGGCTCTCGATGGCCAACAGGCCTTGAGGTGCCAGCAAGGCCGCCAGCCCGCCGACGAAATCATTCACGTCGGGCACATGCGCCAGCACATTGTTGGCGATGACGAGATCGGCGGGACGGTGCAGGGCCAGCACCTCGGCGGCGGTGGCCACGCCGAAGAACCGCACGAGGGTGGGCACGCCCGCCGCCTCGGCGCGCTGCGCCACGTTGGCGGCGGGCTCGATGCCGAGGCACGGAATACCGGCGGCAACGAAATTGCGCAGCATGTAGCCGTCGTTGGACGCCACCTCGACGACAAAACTCGACGGACCCAGCCCGAGGCGGTCGCCAAGCGCCAGGCTGGCCTGCCGGGCATGCGCCAGCCAGCTGGTCGACACCGAGGACAGGTAGGCATAGTCGGAAAAGATCGTCGATGCGTCGACGATCGTGTCGAGCTGCGCCAGCCGGCAATCGGCACAGACCATCACCCGCAGACGGTAGCGCGCATCGGGCTCGCCGGCGCGGGCGGGGCTGACGAAATCATTCGCCACCGGCTGGTCGCCGAGGTCGCAGAACGGCACCGCCAGAGCGCCGCCGCAGCTCCTGCAGGTTGTGATCGTGCGAACACTGCGTGCCGTCATGGCCTGGCCTCGTCCATCCAGGCGGTCGCCGCATCCTGGAAGTCGGCGACGAACAGGTCCGTCCGGCCCAGCGGATGGCTGCGCAGCCGCTCGCGCATGGTCCGACGCAGCTCCGTGCGCCAGCCGGTATCGGCCGCAACGGCGACCGCCTTTTCCACATAGGCTTCAACAGTGGGGCAGGCGAGCTCGCCCAGGCCGGCATTGCTCAGGTTGGAGTAGCTCAGCCGCTCGAAGAACGCCTCACCGACGAGCGAGACGCAGGGCACGCCCATCCACAGGGTCTCGCAGGTCGTCGTGCCGCCCGTCTGCGGAAACGTGTCGAGCGCCACGTCGATGGCGTTGTAGTGCTGCAGATGCTGGCCGCGGATCGGCAGATGGACGATCCGCTGCGGATCGATGCCATGGCCGGCGAAGCGCCGCGCAAGATTGTCCCGGAAGGCCGGGACCGCACCCTCCGGGCGCACCAGCAGCAGCCGCGAGCCTGGCACCCTGGCCATCACCGCCGCCCAGGCGGCCAGCATGTCCGGGTTGAACTTGAACGGGTTGTTCATGGTCCCGAACGTGATCTGGCCGGTGCGCTCCTGCGGCGTCACCGGATCGATCTCGGGCACCGGCCCGAAGCCCATCTTGTCGAACGCCACCCAGCTGTGCGCCAGGCCGAAGGGCTTTTCCAGGATCAGCGCCGGGTCGGCCGGCCGGGTATAGGGGTCGAGCAGCAGGCGATCGATGGCGGCATGCCCCGCCGAATGGGGGTAGCCCAGCCAGCTTGCCTGCCGTGGCGCCGGCTTCCAGGTCATCACCTTCAGCTTGTTCATGTGGGTCGATCCGCCGAGCTCGAACAGCATGTCGAGATCGTCGTCGGCGATCAGCTGCGCCGCGTCCCGGTCGGACATCGCCGGCGCATGGCGGAACACATCGACGAGCCCGGCAAGCCGGGTCTGCACCGCGTCCACCGGGCCGCTGAACCACGAATAGGCATAAATCTCGAAGCGAGAGCGGTCGTAGCCCTCCAGCAGCGGCGCGGTGAAATACGACACCGGATGGTCGCGCAGATCCGACGACATCAGGCCGATCCGGATCTTGGCACGCCCGGTCACGGCCGGGGGATGCGTGATCGGGCTCAGCTCAGCCGTGCCCTCGTCCAGCTTCGCGCAGGCCCTGTGGTAGCCGACGAGACGACGCCGGTCCTCCGGTGCCCGCACCTGCCCGAGCATCAGGTGCAGCGCTGCCGTGCTGCCGATCCGCCCCCAGAACGAGCCGAGCTGGTCGAAGCTGCCCAGGGCGTCGACGGCCTCATAGTCGGCACAGCGCAGCAGCACGTTGCGCAGCGCGTGTGCATCCTCGAGCAGGGAGCCACCAAGCCCGATCCGGCGCTTCACCAGCCGGTAGGCGGCGTCGATATGGCGGGGCTCGTCGGGTCCGCGGGTGCGGTTCAGGGCGTTGGCCGCGTCGGTGATCAGGCGCGGATCGGTTGGTGCCAGGGCAAGGGCCTGTGCGAAGCACGCATTGGCCTTGTCGGGGTCCGTGTCCTGCAGCGTCAGGCCCAGCTGGTGCAGCGGTGCCGCCTCTGTCGGACGCGCCTGGACGAGGCCGATCAGCCATTGCACCGCCTCCCTGTGCCGGCCTTGACCGCGCAGGATGGATGCGCGCGTGCGCACCAACTCGGCGGTCGGGCCGAAGCGCTCGATGGCGCGTCCGAGCAGCGCCAGGGCCTCGTCGGGCTTGCCGGTGTCGCGCAGGAAGCTGGCCTGGTCGGTCCAGCCGCGGATGTCGCCCGGCGCCAGCTGCCGCGCCGTCTCGAACGCCCGGCCGGCCTTGTCGAACACGCCCGTGAAGCGCAGCCCGATCCCCAGCAGGCGATGGTATTCCGCCACCTTCGGTTGCAGCCGCACCAGCCTCGAGTAGGTCTCGATCACTTTCGGCCACTGTTTCAGCCCGAGATGGATATTGCCTCGGTTGACGAGCGGCGAAAGGCTGCGCGGATCGGCCTTTGCGGCCTTGTCGAGCGCGGTCAGCGCCTCGTCGAAGCGGCCCTGCGCCTTCAGCACCACGCCCAGCACATTGTTCAGGTCGAAATCGGCCGGCCGCCGCACCAGCCCCTCGCGCAGGCGCGTCTCCGCCTCCAGGATCCGGCCGAGATCGTAGAGGTGCCGGCCGAGATCAAAGTAGATCGACCGCGGAACGGCCTCGCCCGTGCGGGCGTGGATGGACAGCGCCTCGTCAAGCCTGGCCACGGCGTCGGCAACGCGCTTTTCCCGCATGGCGCGCGCATAGTCGGCGAGCGCATCCTGGACGCTGCGGTCGATGGTCTCGGACATGAACGGGTCCCCGGACGGTCGGCTGTGCAGGATGTATAACGCCTGGGCGCCGCCCGCACCGGACGCCGGCGAATCATGCAAAGATGATTGTAAACATACGGCATTCGCCCGTTCCGGCGCAGCCGGCCGTTGACCGTCCCGCGGGGGAGTGGTCGAGTGCCGTCGCGTGATCTCAGGGAGGGGCAGAAGATGAAACTGTACGACAGTCCTTTTGCGCCCAATCCGCGGCGCGTGCGCATCTTCCTCGCCGAGAAGGGCCTCCAGATCCCGACCGAGACGGTCGATCTCGGCATATTGCAGCAGCGATCCGAGACGTTCACGGCGCTGAATCCGCTGCAGCGCACGCCGGCGCTGGAGCTCGACGATGGCAGCGTGCTGTGTGAATCCATTGCCATCTGTCGCTATCTGGAAGAGATGAACCCACAGCCGCCGCTGTTCGGCGCGACGCCGCGTGAGCGGGCCTTCGTGGAAATGTGGAACCGCCGTGTCGAGCTCGGCCTGTTTGCCAGCGTCGGTGCCGTATTCCGCCACCTGCACCCTGCGATGAAGACGATGGAGGAGCAGGTGCCGGCCTGGGGCGAGGCCAACAAGCCCCGCATGCTCTCCGAACTGGCCTTCCTCGACAGCACCCTTGCGGATGGCCGGCCCTTCGTCACCGGAGACGTCTTCACGGTCGCCGACATCACGGCCCTGTGTGCGATCGATTTCATGAAGCCGACCCGTGTTGCCGTGCCTGAGGGCCTGACAAATCTGCGCCGCTGGCACACGCATGTGTCGGCCCGCCCGAGCGCCACCGCCTGACGACCCGGGACCCCGCTGACGCCGCCGGGCTGCTGTCAGCGATCGCAGCCTGTCGGATCTGTGTCGAAGC
>JBMOJG010000022.1:0-11220 GCA_049316925.1 Alsobacter sp.
CCCGCGAGCGCAAGGTGCCGTATTTCGGCATCTGCTTTGGTATGCAGATGGCCGTGATCGAGGCAGCGCGTTCGCTCGCCGACATCCCGGCCGCCAACTCGACCGAGTTCGGTCCGTGCGACGAACCGGTCGTCGGCCTGATGACCGAGTGGATGCGCGGCAACGACCTGGAGATGCGCGCCGCCGGCGGCGATCTTGGCGGCACCATGCGGCTTGGCGCCTACCGCGCCGCGCTGGCACCGGGCAGCCGCATCGCCGGCATCTATGGTGATACGGCGATCTTCGAGCGCCACCGGCATCGCTACGAGGTCAATATGGGCTATCGCGAGCGCCTCGAGCGCCACGGCATGGCCTTCGCCGGGGTGTCACCAGACGGGCTGCTGCCGGAGACGATCGAGTTCGCCGACCATCCCTGGTTCATCGGCGTGCAGTACCATCCCGAACTCAAGTCGCGGCCGTTCGAGCCGCATCCGCTGTTCGCCAGCTTCATCGCCGCGGCGGTCGACCAGAGCCGGCTGGTCTAGCCCCCCAACAGGAGACGGCCATGGCGCGCGGCATCGACCACCTCGTCCTCGCCGTCGCCGACCTCGACGCGGCCGGACAACTCTACGAGGCCATGGGCTTCACCGTCGGGGCGCGCAATCGCCATCCCTGGGGCACCGAGAACCGCATCGTGCAGTTTCCGGGCAGCTTCCTGGAGTTGATCACGGTGGGCGGCGGCGCGGCGATCCCGCCGCATCACGGACCCTCCTTCTCGTTCGGGGCCTTCGTGGCCGACAGCCTGGCGCGGCGCGAGGGGCTTGCCATGCTGGTGCTGGAAAGCCGCAATGCGTCGGCTGACTGGTCGGCCTTCGAGGAGGCCGGCATCGGCGGGTTCGAGCCGGTGTCGTTCTCACGCCTCGGCCGCCGGCCGGACGGGCGCCCGGTGCATGTCGCCTTCACGCTCGCCTTCGCCCGCGATGTGCTGGCGCCCGAGATCGGCCTGTTCGTCTGCCAGCAGCACTATCCCGAGAATTTCTGGAACCCGGCCTTCCAGTCCCACCCCAACGGCGCCGGCGGCGTGCTGGCGGTGACGATGCTGGCCGAGAACCCGTCGGACCATGCGCAGGCGCTGTCGGCCTTCACCGGCGTGCGCGATTTCACCGCCACCTCGGCGGGCCTCACTTTCGTGACGCCGCGCGGCACGCTGGCGGTGCGCACGGCTGCCGCCTTCGCGTTTGAAACAGGGCTGCACCTCGCCGACGTGCCGTCCCGGCTCGCCGGCTTTACCGTGGCGGTGGCCGATCCGGCCGCGGTCGCTGCACGCCTCGCCGCTGCAGGGATCGCCCACGCGACCGTTGATGGCGCCGTCGTCCTCCCGCCCACCGTCGCGCACGGGGTCGCGCTTACGTTTCGCAAAGACATCCTGATGATATAGTGCCCTGCTGAAGATGCGTACGGGCAGGAGACAGTCGTCGTGGTGATCGCTTCTCTGCAGGGCCTGTCGGCTTTTCTCGTCTATTTCCTCGTCGCCGCGATCCTGAGTGGCGTCTATGTGATGATCTACACGCGGATCACCCGGCATGACGAGTTCCTGCTGATCGAATCCGGCAACACGGCTGCCGCCGTCGCGTTCGGCATGAGCCTTCTGGGTTTCGCTATGCCGCTGGCCAGCGCCATCGCCAATTCGGCCTCGCTGATCGACGTGGTGGTCTGGGGAATTGTCGCCCTTCTGGTGCAAACAGGACTGTACTTTGTTGCCCGCTGGCGCATGCCGGGCGTGTCCGACAAGATCGCGGCCGGCGACATGGCTGCGGCGCTGTGGCTCGGGTTTATGTCGTTGGGCGGTGGCCTGCTCAACGCTGCCTCGATGACGACCTGAGGGGTGCCATGTCCGAAGCCTCGGGCCGTCCCGACGATCTCCAGCGGCGCAAACGGTCGGACCGGGCGCGCCTGACCCTCATGGCCGGCGCCAGCGTTGCCGCAATTGGTGTCTATGCGATCAGTGGCGACATCTCGCAGCCCGGATCGACACCCGCCGGCCCGGGCCCCGGGTCATGTTTCCGCTACTACCAATCGGCCGAGATCTGCACGTCCGCAGGCGTCTTCAGCGCGCAGCAGTGCCAGACGGCCTTTGCCGGGCTGGACAGCGCCAAGGTCGCGCCGGACGGCGTTCTCATGCGCGCGACAGGTGGTGCGATCACCGCCAAACAGGCCGTGTGGCGCCAGGCCTCTACCGGGCGGCTGGTTGACGATACCGGCGCCGACGTCGAGGGCAGTGTGTGCCGCACCTCGTCGTCGTCGTCCAGGCGCAGCAACTCCAGCTGGGGCTTCGGCTCGAGCAGCGGTGGTTCCGGCGGCAGCGGCTCGTATGGCAGTGGCGATAGCGGCCACTCCAGTTCGAATGGCTATGCCGGCACCAGTCCGGCCGTCTCGCGCGGCGGCTTCGGCAGCTACGGGTCGCGTTTCTCCGGCGGAGGCTGAACGGTGCGCCGTCTCGCCATCCCGCCTCGCGACAACTGGACGGCCCTGCTGGAGGCGTCCGGTTTCGCCTTTCATTCGCCGGATGGACAGCGCTACTGGGTCGAGGACGCCTGCTACGCTTTCACCCTGGAGCAGATCGAGCGCGACATCGAAGCACCGACCGCCGAGCTGCACGCGCTCTGCCGTGAGGTGGTGGATCGCGCCGTGCGCGACGGCGCGGTCCTGGAGCGGTTGCGCATTCCCCAGGTCGCATGGGACCCGATTGCAGCCAGCTGGGCCCGCGCGGATGTTGCGCTCTACGGCCGGTTCGACTTCGCCTATGCGGGCGACGGGCCGGCAAAGCTGCTGGAGTTCAACGCCGATACGCCAACCGCCCTGTTCGAGACCGGCTACGTGCAGTGGGCCTGGCTCGAGGACGCGCTGGCGCGAGGGGTCATGCCGGCCGGCACCGACCAGTTCAACTCGGTCCACGACAGGCTCGTCGCCGCCTTCGGCCTGCTCGCCGCCGGCGCCCCGATGCACTTCACCTGCATGGCGGATATCCCCGAAGATCGTGGCACCGTCGCCTATCTGGAGGATTGCGCCTCCCAGGCCGGCGTGACGACGCGCTTCGTCGACCTGAAGCGGATCGGCATCGCCGGCGACGGTTGCTTCGTCGATGACGAGGACACGCGCATCGGACTGCTGTTCAAGCTCTACCCCTGGGAGTGGATCTTCGCCGAGGAGTACGGCAAGGCGCTGTACCGGACGCCGACGCGCTTCGTCGAGCCGCCCTGGAAGGCGGTGCTGTCCACCAAGGGCCTGCTGCCGCTGCTGTGGGATCTGGCGCCCGGCCACCCCAACCTGCTGCCGGCGTTCTTCGACGACGACCCGCGCAAGGCGGAGCTCGGCGACAGCTATGCCCGCAAGCCGCTCTATTCGCGCGAGGGGGCGAACGTCACTCTGGTCGAGGCCGGCGCTGTCGTGGCGAGCGGGGAGGGCGGCTATGGCGCCGAGGGCCATGTCGTCCAGGCACTGGCCCGGCTGCCCGCCTTCGACGGCCGGTATCCGGTGATCGGCACCTGGCTCGTCGCCGGCGAGCCGGCCGGGATCAACCTGCGGGAGGACGCGACGCCGATCACCACCGATGCGGCGTGGTTCCTGCCGCACGTGATCATGCCCTGAGGGGCGCCCGGCGGTTTCGTGCCGCAGCCCTCTCGTCACGGCGGTCCCGACCCGCTAGGGAAGGGCGATGACCAACCTCGCCCCCCAGACCACCGTGTCCGCCGGCTCCGTCCGCTTCGGCAACCATCTGCCGCTGGCGCTCATCGCCGGTCCCTGCGCCATGGAGAGCCGCGACCACACGCTGTTCATGGCCGAGGCCCTCGCGGCTCTGGCCGCCAGGCTCGGCATCGGCCTCGTGTTCAAGGCGTCGTTCGACAAGGCCAACCGCACCTCGCTCAACGGCGCCCGCGGTGTCGGCCTCGACGCCGCGCTGCAGGTCTTCACGGCCGTGAAGGACCGCTTCGGCCTGCCGGTGCTGACCGACGTACACGACGCAGCCCAGTGCGCGCCTGTCGCCGAGGTCGTCGACATTCTGCAGATCCCCGCCTTCCTGTGCCGGCAGACCGACCTGCTGGTGGCGGCGGCGCGGACCGGGCGGGTTGTGAACGTGAAGAAGGGCCAGTTCCTCGCGCCCTGGGACATGCAGCACGTGCTCGCCAAGGTCACGGGCGCCGGCAACGCCAATGTGCTGGCGACCGAGCGCGGCGTCTCCTTCGGCTACAACACGCTCGTCAGCGACATGCGCGCCCTGCCCGAGATGGCCAAAACCGGCGCGCCTGTGATCTTCGATGCCACCCATTCGGTGCAGCAGCCGGGCGGGCAGGGCGGCTCGTCGGGCGGACAGCGCGAATATGTGCCGGTGCTCGCCCGCGCAGCCGTCGCGGTGGGCGTCGCCGGCGTGTTCATCGAAACCCATGAGGCGCCCGAGCGCGCGCCCTCCGACGGTCCCAACATGGTGCCGCTCGCCGAGATGCCAGCGCTGGTCGAGCGGCTGATGGCCTTCGACCGGCTGGCCAAGGGGCATGCCTGATCAAGGGTCATGCCTGATCAAGGGCCTGTTTGAGCCGTTCAAGGGCCTTGCCTGACGCCTTACCGCGCCCGGTAGGGGGGCACGCCTTGGTCGGGCAGCCACAGGCCGGCGGGCGGGACGGATGTCTGCCAGAAGACGTCGATCGGGATACCGCCGCGTGGATACCAGTAGCCGCCGATCCGCAGCCAGCCAGGCTCCAGCAGGCTCACCAGCCGCTTGCCGATCGCCACAGTGCAGTCCTCGTGGAACGCGCCGTGGTTGCGAAAACTGGTGAGGAACAGCTTCAGGCTCTTGGATTCGACCAGCCAGTCGCCGGGCGCGTAGTCGATGACCAGGATGCCGAAGTCCGGCTGTCCGGTCACCGGGCACAGCGAGGTGAATTCCGGACAGGTGAAACGGGCGAGGTAGAGCGTTCCGGCATGCGGGTTCGGCACGCGGTCGAGGATCGCCGCCTCGGGCGAGGCCGGGATGCCGACCGGCTGGCCGAGATGGAGGGTGGAGGGAGGAGGGGGCTGCGTGCTCACGAGGTGTTCCTGCGCTGTCGCGTGCCGCACCATACCGGGAGGCACGCCATCGCCGCGAGTCCGCCTTGCAGTTGCACGCTTATGGCTTAAAAGGCGCGCCAATGCCCGTCCACGCCGGAGACCCGCCATGACCGCCATCGTCGACATCGTCGCCCGCCAGATCCTCGACAGCCGCGGCAATCCCACGATCGAGGTCGACGTGGTGCTCGAGGACGGCTCGATGGGCCGCGCGGCCGTGCCGTCCGGCGCCTCGACGGGCGCCCACGAGGCGGTCGAGCTGCGCGACGGCGACAAGACGCGCTGGAGCGGGAAGGGTGTCGGCAAGGCGATCGACGCCGTCAACCGTGACATCTTCGACGCCATCGGCGGCTTCGACGCCGAGGACCAGGTCAAGATCGACGAGGCGATGATTGCGCTGGACGGGACGCCCAACAAGGCGCGGCTCGGCGCCAATGCCATCCTGGGCGTGTCGCTGGCCGTCGCCAAGGCCGCTGCCGACGCCGCGGCGCTGCCGCTCTACCGCTATGTCGGCGGCACGTCGGCGCGCCTCCTGCCGGTGCCGATGATGAACATCGTCAATGGCGGCGCCCATGCCGACAACCCGATCGACTTCCAGGAGTTCATGATCATGCCGGTGGGCGCGCCAAGCCTTGCCGAGGCGGTGCGCATGGGCTCGGAGATCTTCCACACCCTCAAGGGTGCGCTGAAGAAGGCCGGCCACAACACCAATGTCGGCGACGAGGGCGGCTTTGCCCCCAATCTGCCGTCGGCCGAGGCGGCGCTCGACTTCGTCATGAAGGCCATCGAGATCGCCGGCTACAAGCCCGGCACCGACGTCGCCATCGCGCTCGACTGCGCGGCGACCGAATTCTTCCGCGACGGCGCCTACCACTACGAGGGCGAGGGCACCGTGCGGTCGATCCGCGAGCAGGCCGAGTACCTGGCCAGGCTGGTTGCCGCCTATCCGATCGTCAGCATCGAGGACGGCATGTCCGAGGACGACTGGGAGGGCTGGAAGCAAGTCACCGATCTCGCCGGCAGCCGTTGCCAGCTTGTCGGCGACGATCTCTTCGTCACCAACGTCACGCGGCTGCAGCAGGGCATCCGCAAGGGCGTCGGCAACTCGATCCTGGTCAAGGTCAACCAGATCGGCACGCTCACCGAGACCCTGGCGGCCGTCGACATGGCTCACCGCGCCGGCTACACGGCGGTGATGTCGCACCGCTCCGGCGAGACCGAGGACGCGACCATCGCCGACCTCGCCGTCGCCACCAATTGCGGGCAGATCAAGACCGGCTCGCTCGCACGCTCCGACCGCACCGCCAAGTACAACCAGCTCATCCGCATCGAGGAGGAGCTCGGCGCCCAGGCGCGCTATGCGGGCCGCGGCATTCTGAAGGCCCGGGTCTGAAGCTCGGCCAACACAACCTGCCGGCAGCGAATACGGCGCTGGACGCAGGCCTGCCCAACGACTGCCCCCCTGTGCGGAACCCCGCGCTGCGGTCAGGATGGCGGTGATGTCATCGCCCGCCGTCCTGCCCCCCGTCACGACGCCATCTCTCAAGCAGGACCTGTTGCGCAATCGCAGCCTGGCGCTTGCCGGCCTGCTGGTGATGACGGTCGTGTTCGGCGGTCAGTTCGTCGCCGTGAGGTTGGGCGTCACCCGCAACTTCACCGCCGGCGACGTTGCCGCGCTGCGGTTCATGGTCGCTGGCGCCATCATGCTGCCGGTGTTCTTGCACCTTGGCTGGCGCGACGCCTGCGGGGTCGGCTGGAGACGCGCGGCGATCCTCGCGGCGCTGGCCGGCGCCCCGATGGCGCTGCTCTCCAATATTGGCCTGACCTTCGCACCCGCCCTGCATGGCAGCTGCATCCAGCCCGGCATTGTTCCGGTGGCCATGGCGCTGATCACCGCCACCGTCACCCGCAGCTGGCCGCCGCGGCCGGTGCTGCTCTGCCTGCCTGTCGTTGTGTCGGGCCTCCTGCTGATGGCCCTCGGCGGCGTCGGCCTCGATGGTGCCGCACCGGGCCAGACCCTGGTGGGCGATGCCATCTTCGTCCTCGCCGGCTCCTCATGGGCACTGTTCACCTATCTGGGACAGCGTTGGCGGGTCACCCCGGTGCAGGTCACGGCCATCATTGCTGTGCTCTCCTGCCTCGCCCTTCCGATCCAGTTCTCCCTCATGCCGAGCCGGATGGCCACGGCGCCCTGGGAGATGATCGCCTTCCATGGTCTCTACCAGGGCCTGCTGGTTCTGGTCGTCGGTTTGCTCGTCTGGGCACACGGCGTACGGGTCCTGGGCACCGAGGTCACGTCGCGGTTCTCGTCGCTGGTGCCGGTGGCCGGTTTCGCGCTGGCGATCCCGCTCGCCGGTGAATGGCCGGCGCCGCTGCAATGGCTCGGCATGCTGGCAATCGTCGGCGGCCTTCTCGGGCTCAGCATGATGCGGCGCCGCTGAGGCGGACGAAACGGAACAGCGCCCGGCACACCGGATCTTAAGCGCCGCGTGGCAGGGTGAGGGCGTTCGTGCCCGGGGCTTCCATGAGCGACCTCTCCCTCCAGCGCGACGTCGTCGGCTCAGGCCGGCGCGTCCGCTCGCCTGCCTTTGCCGTGGGCCTCGTGCTGGCCTGCGCCCTCGGGTTGCGCATCTGGGCGGCACTGGTCCCGGTCCAGGATTACTATCAGGATGAGCTCTACCAGTATCTGGAGCAGGGCCACCGCCTCGCCTTCGGCTACGGCTTCGTGCCGTGGGAGTATGACTGGGGCATCCGCAACTGGGTGCTGCCGGCACTCATCGGCGGCGTCCTGGCGGGGCTCGACCGGCTGGGCTTTGGCGAACCCGGCCTGTACCGGCCGGTGCTCACCTGCATCGCCCTTGCATTGTCCATGACCCTGGTGATGTCGGCGCGCCGCTTCGCCGCGGCGTTTGGCGGCCCGCGGGCAGGCCTCCTGGCGGCTGCCGGGGTCGCGCTTTCGGGGCCGTGTATCGGCAGTGCGCCGAAACTGACGCCGGAGGTTCTGGGTGCCTACACGCTGATGGGCTGTCTCGCCCTGGCCACCGCCGGGACGCGGCGGGCCCTTCTGATGTCCGGCGTCCTCGCCGGTGTCACGGTCGGCCTGCGGCTCCAGTATGCGCCCGCCATGCTCGTTGCCGCGCTGGTCGTGCTCCGCTTCGCGCCGCAGACCGATGCGCGGCTCGCCTGGATCGCCGGCGGCATGGTGGGTGCCGGCGCTTTCGGCGCCGTCGACTGGGCGACCTACGGCTCTCCGTTCGCCTCCTATGTGGGTGCGGTCATCGTCAATGTCCGCGACGGCGCCGCCGACAGCTTCGGTCACCAGCCGGCCTATTTCTACCTGCCGGTCCTCGGCACTGCAGGCCTCCTCTACCTCGCTGTCGCGACGACGCGCTGGCGCGAGGCCTGGGCCCCGCTCGCGGCCGCCGCCATCATCCTCGGTGTCAACATGGCCATCGGCCACAAGGAGGGCCGCTTCATCTTCGCGGTCCATGGATTGCTCGCCGTGGCCGCTGCCGTCGCGCTGATGAGCCACCCAAGGCTCGTGCGTGTCACGGCCATCGCGACCCTCGCCATGGCACTGCTCAACACGGCCATGATGACGGTCGCCCCCGAGCCGCTCTCGCTGAGGGTGGAGGGCGTGCGCGCCGCGTTTCAAAGGGCCGCCCGCGATCCTGACCTGAAGGGCCTGCTCGCCATCGGCATTACCCATGACGAGAACGCCGGCTTCTATGGGCTGCACAGGAACATTCCGCTTCGCCTCGACCACGCCCCCCTTGAGGCTGGCCGCGCGGTCCATCCCGGCTACACCCATGTGATCGTCCCGGACGGTGCGGTCGAACTCGCCGGGTTCGACACGGTTGCCCGTCTGCGCGCGGTCGAACTGCGCAAGCGGCGCGACCTGCAGCCAGGCGCGGGCAGGCCCCCTGACGCAGGCGATGCGAATGCGCCCCGTCAGATCGACGTGCCGTTCTCCATCAATCGCCGTCCGGGGCCGTTCGAGCGGCGCGGTTAACGCAGCGTCAACCAGCGCCGCCTAACCATGACGGCATGGTGATCCGCTCGCGCCTGCGCCGATTCCTCCTGCCGCTCGCCGTCTATTGCGTGTCGGCGATGGTCATTGGCTATTTCGTCTACCACGCCCAGCACGGCAACCGCGGCATCGAGACCAAGATCGC
This sequence comes from Alsobacter sp., assembly GCA_049316925.1. Classification (GTDB taxonomy): domain Bacteria; phylum Pseudomonadota; class Alphaproteobacteria; order Rhizobiales; family Beijerinckiaceae; genus Alsobacter. Next base: position 9,255 of record JBMOJG010000022.1, read on the forward strand.
CCTCAAGCAGGAGATCTTCCGGCTCGAAGGGGAACTCGACGAGTTGAAGCGTGAAAAGGCGACCTGGGAACGGCGCGTCGCGATGCTGCGCGGCGGTGCGGTTGACCGTGACCTTCTGGAGGAGCGAGCGCGGCTCGATCTGAACCGGTTACATCGAAACGACGTCGTCATCATGACAGGTGAGGCCCGCTCCGCGAATTGATGCAGCGCAGCATCGAAATCCTGCGAGGCACTTTTGAACCATTTTTCAGTTCACCAATAATACTGACACAATAACAATGACTTGCGACTTGTGTGGGGTGATTTTTTCGCGCATCGAGCCTCTCGCATTCGGTCAAGGCTTGCGCTAACGTCCGTATCCGGAACAGGGCCAGCAGCCGGCCCGATGGAGGACGCCCATGGCGGTTGCCGCCCGCAAGACTGCGACGGGATCGAAGTCGGCCGCGCCACGCGCCGCTTCAGCCCGCAAGATGCCAACCATCGCCAGCCTCGGCAAGGATCAGGATCTCGCCGCCTATCGCGAGATGATGCTGATCCGCCGCTTCGAGGAGAAGGCCGGCCAGATGTACGGCATGGGCCTGATCGGCGGTTTCTGCCATCTCTATATCGGCCAGGAGGCGGTCGTCGTCGGCATGCAGATGGCGACCAAGACCGGCGACCAGGTCATCACCGGCTACCGCGACCATGGCCACATGCTGGCCTGCGGCATGGACCCCAAGGGCGTCATGGCCGAGCTCACCGGCCGCCGCGGCGGCCTGAGCAAGGGCAAGGGCGGATCGATGCACATGTTCAGCGTCGAGAAGCACTTCTATGGCGGCCACGGCATTGTCGGTGCGCAGGTCTCGCTCGGTACCGGCCTCGCCTTCGCCAACCGCTACCGCGGCAACGACAACGTCTCCCTGACCTATTTCGGCGACGGTGCAGCCAACCAGGGTCAGGTCTACGAGAGTTTCAACATGGCGGAGCTGTGGAAGCTCCCCGTGGTGTATGTCATCGAGAACAACCGCTACGCCATGGGCACCTCGGTCAGCCGCGCCTCGGCACAGACCGACTTCTCCAAGCGGGGCATCTCGTTCAACATTCCCGGAGAGCAGGTCGACGGCATGGATGTCCGGGCCGTCTACGCCGCCGCCCAGCGCGCTGTGCAGTGGTGCCGCGACGGCAAGGGCCCCTACATTCTCGAGATGCAGACCTACCGCTACCGCGGCCACTCCATGTCCGATCCGGCCAAGTACCGCTCCAAGGACGAGGTCCAGCGCATGCGCGAGGAGCACGATCCGATCGAGCAGGTGCGCCGCCGCCTGCTGGAGGACTGGAAACTCGGGGAGGACGAGCTCAAGGCCGTCGACGCTCGGGTCCGCGAGATCGTCAACGAGGCTGCGGAATTCGCCACTCACGATCCCGAGCCCGATCCGTCCGAGCTCTGGACCGACATCCTGAAGTGATCCATCCGGCGCCCGCCGCGCACCCGGGAGGGTGGCGCGGCCAGCGGCGCCGCCTTGACCTCCCGCCGGGGTTCGCCCATGCCGATCGACATCCTGATGCCTGCCCTGTCTCCCACCATGGAGAAGGGCAACCTCGCCAAATGGCTGAAGAACGAGGGTGACCGGGTCAAGTCCGGCGACATCATCGCCGAGATCGAGACCGACAAGGCCACTATGGAGGTGGAGGCGGTCGACGAGGGCATCCTCGCCAGCATCCTCGTGCCGGCCGGCACCGCCGACGTCCCGGTCAACCAGCGGATCGCGCTGATCGCCTCCGACGGTGAGGATCCGGCGACCGTCAAGGCCACGGGCGGCGCCTCCGTGCCGGGCGAGCCCGAGCCTGCCGAAGCGGCGGCCGAACCGGTTCCCGTGGCGGCTCTGGCCCCCGCCACTGTCGCGGCGGCGCCGGCAGAGGGCTACGACGCCTCTGGCGAGATCCCGGCCGGCACCGCCACCGTGATGGTGACCATGCGCGAGGCGCT
>JBMOJG010000023.1:0-11154 GCA_049316925.1 Alsobacter sp.
CATTGGCGCCGCCGCCGGTGGTCTCGATCGGTGTCAGCGCTCAAGGCAGAGGGCGATGCCCATGCCGCCGCCGATGCACAAAGTCGCCAGGCCCTTCTTGGCGTCGCGCTTCTGCATCTCGTGCAGCAGCGTCACCAGCACGCGGGCGCCGGAAGCGCCGATCGGATGGCCGATGGCGATGGCGCCGCCATTGACATTCACCTTGGCGGTGTCCCAGCCCATGTCCTTGTTGACGGCGAGCGCCTGGGCGGCAAACGCCTCGTTGGCCTCGATCAGGTCGAGGTCGGAGACCTTCCAGCCGGCCTTCTCCAGCGCCTTGCGCGACGCCGGGATCGGCCCCGTGCCCATGATTGCCGGATCGACGCCCGCGGTTGCCCAGGACTTGATGTGGGCGAGCGGCTTCAGCCCACGCCGCGCCGCCTCCGCGGCCGTCATCAGCACCACGGCGGCGGCGCCGTCATTGATGCCCGAGGCGTTGCCGGCCGTGACCGTGCCGTCCTTCGAAAAGGCCGGCCGCAGCTTGCCGACGGCCTCCATGGTGGTGCCGGGGCGGATGTACTCATCCTGATCGACGATGATGTCACCCTTGCGCGAAGAGACCGTCACCGGAACGATCTCGTCGGCGAAGCGGCCCGCCTTCTGCGCGGCTTCGGCCTTGTTCTGCGAGGCGACGGCGAACTGGTCCTGTTCCTCGCGGGTGAGTTGCCACTTTGCGGCGACGTTCTCGGCCGTATTGCCCATATGGTAGCCGTGGAATGCGTCCATCAGCCCGTCGCGCAGCATCGTGTCGATGTATTTCAGGTCGCCCATCTTGGTGCCGTTGCGCAGATGCGCGGCATGCTGGGCCTGCGACATGGACTCCTGGCCGCCCGCCACAATGATCGTGGCGTCGCCATTGGCGATCTGCTGCATGCCGAGCGCCACGGCGCGCAGGCCGGAGCCGCACAGCTGGTTGAGGCCCCATGCGGTGGCCTCCTGCGGCACGCCGGCCTTCATGGCCGCCTGGCGGGCCGGGTTCTGGCCCTGGCCGGCGGTGAGGATCTGGCCGAGGATCACCTCGTCCACATCCTCGGGAGCAACATGGGCCCGCTCGAGCGCCGCCTTGACGGCGATGGCGCCCAGTTCATGCGCTGCCGTGTTGGCAAACGCGCCGTTGAACGATCCGACGGGCGTGCGTGCCGCGCCGACGATGACGATGTCCTGACCAGCCATGGTGGCTTCTCTCCGATGTCGCGTGAGCGTCCACGCCGCCGTCCACATGGGGCAGCGTGCCGAAGTATCGCGGCATCTTTCGGCTGCCGTTAACGGAGCGTCAAGCTCCGAGGAACCCCAACCGCCCTATCCTTTCGTGGCACCGTCTGCCATCGCTTTGGGCCGGCTGAACGTTTCCCTTTCCGGGCTGCGACAAATTTGTCTATCGTTGCGTCACGCAGCCCGCGTCCTCTCTGGGCGGAGAGTCCTGTCCGCCGGCGTGAGATCATGGCGACCGAGACAAAGCCCACCGTCATCAAGAAATACGCAAACCGCCGCCTCTACCACACCGGCACCAGCACCTATGTGACGCTCGACGATCTGGCCGGCATGGTGAAGAAGGGTGAGGACTTCGTGGTCTTCGACGCCAAGACCAGCGACGAAATCACCCGGTCGGTTCTGGCCCAGATCATTTTCGAGCAGGAAGGCAAGACCGGACAGAATCTTTTGCCGATCACCTTCCTGCGGCAGCTGATCCGCTTTTATGGCGACAGCATGCAGTCGCTGGTGCCGAGCTATCTGGAATACTCGATCCAGACCCTGACGCAGAACCAGCAGAAGTTCCGCGAGCAGGTGCATCAGGCCTTCGGCGGCAATGCCTTCGGCACGGCGGCGTTCGCTGCGATGGAGGAGCAGGCGCAAAAGAACATGACGATGTTCCGCGAGGCGCTCAAGATGTTCACGCCCTTCCCGCTGCAGCCCGGCACGGCCGCGGATGGAGCGGTGGTGGAACAGCCCGCCGACAGCGGCGAGCTCGACGAACTCAGGCGCCAGCTCACCGACGTGCAGAAGCGGCTCGACAAGCTGTCGGGCTGAAGTCGGTTCTAGACGGCCACTGAAACGGGCGGGACCGGCGTGCTGGCCTCGCCGAACAGCTCGCCCTGCAGATACTCGATGCCCCAGTCCTCGAGCATCCGGGCCGTTTCCTCGTCCTGCACCCATTCGGCGACAATGCCGACGCCGAGGTGCCGGGCAAGGTCGACGAGCGTGCGCACGAAAAACCGGTCGTCGGTCGAGCGGCCGAGATTCTGGACGAAGGCTCCGTCGATCTTCACCAGGTCGACATTCAGGTCGCGCAGGTGCCGGAACGAGGTGTGGCCCGAGCCGAAATCATCGATGGCCACCCGCACGCCCAGCGCGCGCGTCGCCGCGATACTGCGCTGGGTTGCTTCCAGATCCTCGATGGCGCAGGTCTCGGTCAGCTCGACGATCAGCCGCTGCGCCACGGTCGGCTGTGCCGCCAGGTGCGCCCCGAGCGCGCGGATCCAGTCGGAATGATGCGCGGTGGCACTCGACACGTTCATCGACAGGCTGAGTGCCGGGTTTTCCACCAGCGCGGTCACGGCCAGTTCCAGCACACGCTGGTCGAGCAACTGGACAAATCCGAGCTTCTCGATGAGCGGCACGATCTGTGAGGCCGGCATGAGCGTGCCGTCGGCGCGATGAACGCGCACCAGCGCCTCGTGAAAGGCGATCTCGCGGCTGTGCGAGGCCACGATAGGCTGCCGCGCCAGCACCACGCGGCGCTCGTTGAGCGCGGCGACGATCTCGTCGGTGAAGCGGCGGTTGCTCTGCCGGCGTTCGTCGCGGCGCCGGTCCGGCGCATAGACCACATAGGCCCGTGCCGGCGAGGCCTTGGCATCGGCGAGCGCCTCCTCGGCATGCTGCATCGCCAGCGCCGCCGTCGGCCCGAAGCGCGGCAGCAGCACGGCACCGATCACCACACCTGCATGCAACGACCCGGCAGATGTCTTGACCGGAGCGGATTTGACGGCCTCGCCAAGACGGACAGCCGCAACCGGAAGCTGCTCCTCCGAGCATCCCATCAGGGCAATGCCTATTTTGTTGCCGGCATAGCGGGCCAGCGTATCGCCACGCCGCATGACGCTGCGCAGCCGATCGGCGATCACGGCGATGACCTCGTCGGCCACGTCGAACCCATAGGCCTCGTTCAGTCCACCCAGCCCGTCGATGCCGATCAGCGCCAGCGCCAGGGTCTTGTGCTCGCGCCGGCAGAGGACGATCTCGTCGGCCAGGAGGTCTGCCAGCTGCTGGCGGGTCAACCCGCCCGTCAGCTCGTCGCACTGGCCGGACCGGCCGCTTTTGCCGGCCGCCGGCTGCGGCACGATCCGCACCACGCCGTGCACGCGCACCGGCCGGCCGTTGATGCCGCCGAACCAGCGCCCGGTATCCTGGAGCCAGAGGGTTTCACCCGACGGCGCCTTGACCGCATAGCTGGTCTGGAACGGAACCCCGTGGCCGACATCGCGCTGCGAGGACCCCATCACCGCGTCGTAGCGCGACAGTCCGGAATCGGCCACGACCAGCCGCGCATAGGCGCGGCCGCTGGCGATCGCCGTCCCGCCGGGATCCTTCAGCGTCGTCGTGGCATTGCCGCCCCAGTCGATCCGGTCGGTATCGATGTTCCAGGTGTAGACGGTCTCGCCGATCGAGGAGAGCACCGCCCGCAGGTCCGCGGCGACGGGACCCGAGCCCTCGCCGGTCCGGTTGCGCTCGTTCGGCTGGCTCATCTCGCTCATGCGCGTCCGTGCCCTGGTCTGTCACGGCCCGGCCACCGCCGGAAAACCCGCGGCCGCCCGAGTCCCGGAACGGGACACCGCTGCTGAAAAATGCTCCGGGATTGTGCTCTGAAAGCTGTTAATGCCGCGTTAAGATGCGGCACGGGCCTTGCTGCAGGAGGCCCCGGGCGTCCACACGGAGACGCCGTCGGAGGTGCGTATGGCGGTCAGCGGTGGAGCAGGGACAGGGGCTGTCGATCGGCCCGGCTTGCCGGTTGCCGGCCATGCCGCTGAGGACGCCCGCGCCAGGTCGACGGCCGGCCGCGGCCCGGGCCTGAGGCCCTGCCCGGGCTTCCTGGCGCAGCTCCTGGCGCTGCGCGCCGGGATGCCGTCGCAGCGGCTCAAACGCAGAGCGGCGCCCGAAGAGGGCGCCGCGGCCTACAGCTCGGATGCGGCCCGTCCGGCGCGGCGCCTGCTGCGCCGCCGCCTCGACGTGCTGGCCTGATCAGGCTTCGGACTTGACCTTGAGAACCTGGCGACCGCGATACATGCCGGTCTTCAGGTCGATATGGTGCGGACGGCGCAGTTCGCCGGAGTCCTTGTCTTCAACGTAGGTGGGAGCCGCCAGCGCATCGGCGGAACGGCGGAAGCCGCGCTTCATCGGGGAGGTCTTTCGCTTCGGAACGGCCATGGGAAGTCTCCGGTCGGACGGGCGTGAAGCAGCCTTCGGCCGCCAGCCGCAAAATCGAAGCCGGGCTTATACAGGCAACCAGGGCGGATGGCTAGCCGGGCAACGTGGACTTTTTCGCTCCGCCGCCCAGACAAGCGGTCAATGCCCCGGCACCGGCCAGCCGCGCGCCCGTGACGGCGGCCAGCCGGGCATGGTGGCGGCCGGGCCTGGCGGCATTGCGGACAATCGGATTGGGCAGCGCGGCGGCGAGCAGCGTCGCCTCGCGTACACCCAACGCCGCAGCCGGACGGCCGAACAGGCGCTGTGCCGCCGCCTCGGCACCGAAGATGCCGGGGCCCCATTCGGCAATGTTGAGATACACCTCCATGATCCGCCGCTTCGGCCAGGTGGCATCGAGCAGCAGAGCCAGCGGGACCTCCAGCGCCTTGCGCACATAGGAGCGCGACGGCCACAGGAACAGGTTCTTGACGGTCTGCATGGTGAGGGTCGAGGCCCCGCGCGATGGCCCGTCCTCGTCCGACAGAACCTCCGACAGCGCGTCCCAGTCGACGCCGCGATGGCTGCAGAACCGCGCGTCCTCCGACACGATCACGGCCGCCGCAAGCTGCGGCGCGATGGCCTCGAGCGGCACGTAGCGACGGTCCACCGGCTGGCCTGTCACCCAGCGCGCCAGCATGAGCGTCGAGACCGGCGGCAGGACGCGCCAGGCCACGATCAGGACCAGAAGCAGCGCCACCAAGGCGGCCACGATCAGGCCGAGAACGCGCAGCGCGCGCGCCGGAAAGCGCCCTGGACGGGCGCGGGGACTGACCGCGGGGGCGTCGGGGCAAGCCATGGGCGAGCCTTGACCGATCCGCCCCGATAGGGCAAGCCAGCCCCATGCTCCGGGGCTCCGACAGCCGAGGGGAACCGATATGCCTGAGTCCGACCGTTCCGCCGCCCCCTTCGACGAGAGGCTCGCCGCCTGTGCGGCCGCGGTCGAGGAGGTGCTGGACCGCCTGCTCGGCACCGAGGCGCCCGTCGGGGAGATCGCCCGCCCGGAACGGCTGATCGAGGGCATGCGCTACGCCGCGCTCGGCGGCGGCAAGCGTCTGCGGCCCTTCCTGCTGGTCGAATGCGCGTCCCTGCTCGGCTGTGCCGGGCCAGGCGTGCTGCGTGCGGCGGCGGCGCTCGAGATGGTGCACTGCTATTCGCTCGTCCATGACGACCTGCCTGCCATGGATGATGACGCGATGCGCCGCGGCCGGCCGACCCTGCACAAGGTGCAGGACGAGGCCGCAGCAATTCTTGCCGGCGACGCCCTGCTGACCCTGGCCTTCGACATCATGGCCGATCCGCAGACCCACCCCGATCCGGCGGTGCGCATCGATCTCGTCGCGGGTCTCGCCCGCGCCTCCGGCGTCGGCGGGATGGCGGGCGGCCAGATGCTCGATCTGGAGGCGGAAGGCCGCTATGCGGGCGGCGTTCCCGTGCTGCAGGATGAGGCTGGCGTACGCCGCCTGCAGGCGATGAAGACCGGGGCGCTGCTCGCCTTCGCCGCCGAGGCCGGCGCCATCATCGCCGCCGCGCCGGCACGGGATCGCGCCGCCCTGCTGGCCTACGGCAAGGCGCTGGGTGCTGCCTTCCAGGTGGCCGACGACATTCTCGACTGCGAGGCTTCGGCCGAGGCGCTGGGCAAGGCCACCGGCAAGGATGCCGGCCGCGGCAAGGCGACACTTGTCGGCGCGCTCGGCCTCGAGGAGGCGCGCGCCGAGCGCGACAGGCTGGCCCTGGCAGCCGGGCTGGCGCTGTCGGGTTTCGGGCCGGAGGCCGATGTGCTGCGCCATGCCGCCCGCTTTGCCGCCGAGCGGAGGTCTTGACCGCCATCGGCCCCGAACGCACCGGGCTGGTTGGGCTCTTGCTGGCCAGATCGCGGCTGATGGCGTCGCTGCTGGTGGGCCTCGCCGTCGGCTATGTCTGGCAGGGCGTAGACCCGTCTCTCTCGAGCCGACTTCTGGCAGGCTGGAACGCCGGCGCGCTGCTCTATCTGGTGCTGGTCGGCGCCATGATGCTGCGCGCCGACATCGACGACATCCGCCGCCGGGCGGCAAGCTTCGACGAGCCGCTGCCGGTCATTCCGCTCCTCATCGTGGCGGCGACGGCCGCCAGCTTCGCCGCAATCGTGATCGAACTCGTCAACGCCCGTGCGGGCGGACGGATCCACGGTGGGGCGCTGGCGATGGCGGCCATTACCGTGGCGGTCTCCTGGACGCTGAGCCACACGGTCTTTGCCCTGCACTACGCGCATCTCTTCTACCATCCGAGCCAGGGCGAGCGCGGCCACGGGCTGCAGCTGCCCGGCGGCGAGGATCCGACCTATGCGGATTTCATGTATGTGGCCTTCGTGATCGGGTGTGCGGCACAGACCGCCGATGTCTGCTTCACATCCCGCGCCATGCGCAGCATCGGCCTGATCCACGGCATCGTGGCCTTCGTGTTCAACACGGCGGTGCTCGCGCTCACCGTCAACATTGCAGCGGGCCTGCTCGGCCAGGGCTGACGGCAGCATTCGGCCTATGGCGGATGCCCGTTATGGTTGATGAAATCCTATCCTGACTCCTAAACTGCGAAATGCTAGAGAGAGCCGCGCCCGCATTCGGGGCGCGAGGTCAGGGTTGCGTGCATGACCCGTTGGGCGCCTTTTCTGCTGCTGGCCGCCGGCGTTCCGATCGCCGCTGCGCTCGGACTCGGCGGTGCCGGTCCCGGCGCCCAGGAGCCGCGCTGGTCGACCCGGACCATCGACCGGGGCAGCATCGTGGCCCATGTCGTCGTCCCGGCCCGCCTGACCCGCGAAGCAGACCGGCAAACCCTCGTGGCGGCGGTTGATCTCGTCGATCTTGGCGGCCTGCGCACCGGACAGCCGGTGGAGGTAAGCATCGGCGGCCGCGACGGTCTTGGCACCGTCAGCCGCGTGGTGATCGCGCCACGACCGGAATCGGACGTGCCGCCCTCGGCCGCACAGGTCGAGGTGCAGGCGGCGATGGCGGAGCTGCCGGAGGGCGGTGCGGCTGTCCTGCGCATCGTCTCCGAGCGCCGCGACACGGTGCTGCGCGTCCCCAACGTCGCGCTCGCCTGGCGGCAGACAGGCATGCCGGCCGATCCCGTCCAGGGTCATCATGGGCCAGCCCACATGCGCACGCTGGCCGGATTTGTAGACGGGATCCGCCACGATCTGGGACTCGATATCGCGCAGGAGCGGGTGCTGGAGGCCGCGCTGGCCGAGGCACGGGCGGCGGCGTTCACGGATGCCGGCGGCGATGCCGACCCGGCTGTACGGCGCGAGCGAACCAAGCAACTGCGCCGCGACCTTGTCGCCCGCCTCGGGGCCGCCCTCACACCGGAGCAGCGGCTGAGGCTCCAGGACCTGCTCGCCGCCCGCATCGAGAGCAAGCGCCGCGGCGACACCCATGCGGGCCGGTTCTCCATCCTCGAGGATGGCCGGCCGCGCGAGATCGCCGCCCGCCTCGGTGCCACCGATGGCCGCTTTACCGAGCTCGTCGGCGCTCCCGTCGAAGCCGGCACGGCCGTGATCGTCGGGGAGGCCCGTGGGCGCCTCGGCGTCCTGGGGTTCTGACCGGCCGACAGGCGCATCAGCCGGTTCGCCGCTGCTCCGCGCCGAACCGCCTGTCGATATAGTCGGTCACCATGGCCTTGAAGTCGGCCACCAAACTCGGACCGCGCAGCGTCGCCACCTTGCGGCCGTCGACGAACACCGGTGCCGTCGGCGCCTCGCCGGTGCCGGGCAGAGAGATGCCTATATCGGCATGCTTGGACTCGCCCGGCCCATTGACGATGCAGCCCATGACGGCGACGTTGAGCGTCTCGACGCCCGGATGCGTCGTCTTCCAGTCCGGCATCGACGCCACGATCCAGTCCTGGATGTCGCGCGCCAGCTCTTGGAACACGGTCGACGTGGTCCGGCCGCAGCCGGGGCAGGCCGCCACCAGCGGCACAAAGGTGCGGAACCCCATGGTCTGCAGCAGCTCCTGCGCGACCTTCACCTCGACCGTCCGGTCGCCGCCCGGCTCGGGCGTCAGCGACACCCGGATCGTATCGCCGATGCCGTCCTGCAGCAGGATGCCCATGGCGGCCGAAGAGGCGACGATGCCCTTCGAGCCCATGCCGGCCTCGGTCAGCCCGAGATGCAGCGCATGGTCGGTGCGCGATGCGAGCATGCGGTAGACGGCAATCAGGTCCTGCACCGCCGACACCTTGGCGGACAGGATGATCCGGTCGCGCCCGAGCCCGATCTCCTCGGCTCGTTCAGCAGACAGCAGCGCCGACTGCACCATCGCCTCGCGCGTCACCGCACGGGCATCGAGCGGCTGCGCAGCGGCTGCGTTGATGTCCATCAGGTGGGTGAGCAGCTCCTGGTCGAGCGAGCCCCAGTTGGCGCCGATCCGCACCGCCTTGCCGTGCTTTACGGCAGTCTCGACGATCGCCGAGAACTGCCGGTCCTTCTTGTCCTTGAATCCGACATTGCCGGGATTGATCCGGTACTTGTCGAGTGCCTCGGCACAGGCCGGATGGTCGGCCAACAGCTTGTGGCCGATATAGTGGAAGTCGCCGACAAGCGGCACCGTGACGCCGCGTCGGGCCAGCCGATCGCGGATATGCGGCACGGCGGCGGCCGCCTCGTCACGGTCGACGGTGATGCGCACGATCTCCGATCCGCCCCGGGCCAGTGCCGCCACCTGGGCGACGGTGCCGTCGATATCGGCCGTGTCGGTGTTGGTCATCGACTGCACGACAACCGGGGCCCCTCCCCCGACAGTCACTGCGCCGACACGGACCGGAACAGTGAGGTGGCGCGGACGGGGACCGGCGGAAACGGGGTTGGGCAGACAGTCTGGCACGGACATGGTCATCGGGGGGTCTCGGCGGCACTGCAAGGATCGGTGGTGTCGGGCGCGCAATGGGCGCAGCGCCCTGCGAGTTCGAGCACGCGGGCATGGGGCGTGAAGCCCTGCCGCTCCGCCAGCCGGGCCAGCGCACCCCGCAGATCATCGGATACGGCCTCGTCGACCCCGCCGCAGCGCTCACAGATCATGAACACGACGAGGTCATCGCGGCCGTGCTGGAACGGGCAGGCAATGAAGGCATTACGGCTTTCAAGTCGATGCGCAAAGCCGTTGTGAAGCAGGAACTCAAGGGCGCGATAGACGCTGATGGGTGCGGGGCGGGCCAGTCCGGCGGCCCCGACGCGGTCCGCCAGCTCATAGGCGCTCACCGGCCGGTGGGTCGCATAAAGCGCCGCCAGCACCTCGCGGCGGATCGGCGTGAGCCTTAAGCCACGGCTGCGACACGCGTCTTCGGCCCGCACCAACGCCTGCGGTGCCCGCGCCGCATGGTCGTGCGCGTGGGCACAGGGTTGCGCCGCCGCCGCCGCACCGGCTTGCACCGCATCGGGCTGGACAGTCTGGATCACGTGCGGTCCCGCCATAAGGCCCTCCGTCGCAGCACTGTAGCAGGCCCGCCGGGCCGGTGCAGCTTTGCGCCACTGTCATCTGGACCCTATCGTGCGCTGCGAAGAAACGTCTGCGCAGCCCGCGCACTCAGGGAGAGATTTCCATGTCGCTTGCAGGAAAGACGGCCGTCGTCACCGGTTCCACGTCGGGCATCGGTCTGGCCATCGCCCGGGCCTTCGCCCAGGAAGGCGCGAACGTCGTCATCAACGGCTTCGGCGATGCTGCCGCCATCGAGACGGAACGCGCCGGGCTCGAAGCCGAGTTCAAGGTCCAGTGCGTCTATTCGGGCGCCGACATGTCCAAGCCTGCCGAAATCACCAAGATGATCGCGGATGCGGAGGCCCGCTTCGGGGCGGTCGACATCCTCGTCAACAATGCCGGCGTGCAGTTCGTGTCGCCCGTCGAGGATTTCCCGCCCGAGAAGTGGGATATGATCATTGCCATCAACCTCTCGGCGGCATTCCACGCGATCCGCGCAGTGGTGCCGGGCATGAAGGCCCGCAAATGGGGCCGGATCATCAATACGGCCTCGGCCCACTCGTTGGTCGCCTCGCCGTTCAAGTCGGCCTATGTGTCGGCCAAGCACGGCATCGCCGGCCTGACCAAGACCATCGCGCTGGAGCTGGCGACCCATGTGGTCACGGTCAACTGCATCTCGCCGGGCTATGTCTGGACGCCGCTGGTCGAGCGCCAGATCCCCGACACCATGAAGGCCCGTGGCCTGACGCGCGAACAGGTCATCCACGACGTCCTGCTGCAGGCACAGCCTACCAAGGAGTTCGTCACGGTGGAGCAGGTTGCAGGGCTGGCAGTGTTCCTGACCAGCGATGCGGCGGCGCAGATGACCGGCACCAACCTGCCGATGGATGGCGGCTGGACGGCCGGCTGAGCACTTTTGCCGGCAGGACGCCGGCCTCGCGGTCCCGGCCTTGCGTCAGTCGCGAGACTGCACCAGGGCCTGAACGCGGGCCGGCAGCGCCCGCCAGTCGACAGGCTTGCTGATGAAGTCCACCGCACCGTACGCCATCGCCTGTTGGCGGGAGTGGGCATCGGTGCGGCCGCTGCAGACCAGAACCGGCACGTCGCCTGAGGCTTTGACCGCCGCGATCATGCCGAAACTGTCGAGTCCCGGCACTTCGAGGTCGAGCAACACCAGTGCGAAGCCGCCGGCCGCAAGGGCGGCCTG